>NZ_JBHXME010000227.1:0-13921 GCF_042721125.1 Streptomyces sp. NPDC058469 | reverse complement strand
GCTCGCACTCCGCGAACGCGGCCCGGACGGCGTCCCCGACGGGACCCTCGTACACGCGCGTACGGTCCGGCCACGCGGCGGCCAGCCGGTCGCGCGCAGCCGCGCCCGCCGAGGTGGCGGAAATGAGGCCGATCACAGAGCAACTCCTTCTGGAGACACGGGGGTTCGGACCCGGGTTCGGATCCCCCACAGCAGAAAAACGGGATTGGTGGCTGCCAGCCGGGTCACGTCACCCGGCAGCGGCGCCAGCCGGGACGACTGCAACAGCACCCCGTCGACCTCCAGACCGGCCGCGGAGAGAGCCTCCCGCACGGCCGGTACCCGGTCGAGGGCGGCCATCGCGACGACCACGGTCCGCCGGGCCCGCCGCGCGCACGCGGTGACGATGGCGGGCAGTTCGCGCCCGCCCCCGCCGACGAACACGGCGTCGGGATCGTCCAGGTCGGACAGCACCGTCGGCGCCGCCCCGTGCACGGTGTGGACGTCGACGCCGTGCGCCTCGGCGTTGGCACGGATCCGCTCGACACCGTCCCGGGTCTTCTCGACGGCGGTGACGGCGGCGCCGAGCCGCGCGCACTCGACGGCCACGGACCCGGAGCCCGAGCCGACGTCCCAGACCAGGTCGCCGAGGCGCGGCCCGAGCCGGGCCAGCGCCAGCGCCCGTACCTCGAACTTGGTGATCATCGAGTCCCGGTGCTCGAACTCCCGCTCGTCCAGCGCCCATTGGGCGGGCCCGAGGGCAGCACCGGCGACCGTCCGCACGGCACCCAGCACCTGCGACTCGTCCAGACACAGGACCACACTCACCGCCGTACCCCAGTCGCGGGTGGCGGCCTCGGCGGGCGTGACCCGTTCGACCTGCTCCTGCCCGGAGCCCAGCGCGGACGCGACGACGAGGACACGCCCGCCGGTCCGGTGGGTGAGCGCGGCGCCCAGTTCGGCGGGCCCGGCGCCCGGCCCGGTCAGCACGGCGACCTTGGGATGCGCACGGCACGCGTTGACCGCAGTACGGAGGTCACGTCCGTGCGCGCTGACGACGACCGCGTCGTCCCAGGTCAGCCCGGCGCGTGCGAAGGCGGTGGCGACGGAGGAGACGCCGGGGCGTACGTCGAGGGCGTCGCTGGAGAACCGTTCCGCCAGCGCCCGTACGATCCCGAAGAACCCGGGGTCCCCCGAGGCCAGCACGACGACCGGCTCGCCCTTCTCGACGTAGGCCTGGATGGTGTCGAGGGCGGGCGCCAGCGGACCGAGGACGACCTGCTCGGCGTCCTCCGGGACCGTGACGGCGGCGAGATGGCGCCGCCCGCCGACGACGAGCCGGGCACCGGCGAGCACGTCATCCGCGACGGGCGCGCCCGTCCCCGTACCGATGACCGTGATCACGTGCTCGCACCCCGCGAGCGCAGGGCCCGGCGGGCTTCCGGGTCGGCCTTGCGGTAACCGTGGAAGTGGCCCGGGTGGTAGAGGTGCGAGCGCGTGCCGTGGGCGTCGAGGGCCGGGCCGACCAGGAAGAGGGTGTGCTTCCAGAGCTTGTGTTCCTTGACCGTCTCCTCCAGCGTGCCGACCGTGCACTTCACGATCAGCTCCTCCGGCCAGGTCGCCTGGTAGGCGACGACGACCGGGGTGTCCGTCGGATAGCCGCCCTCCAGCAACTCCCGCACCAACTGCCCGCTGCGGGCGGCCGACAGGAAGATCGCCATGGTCGTACCGTGGCGCGCGAACTCCCGCACCTCCTCCCCGGGCGGCATCGGCGTCTTGCCCCCGCCGAGCCGGGTGAGGACGACGGACTGCGCGACCTCGGGGATCGTCAGCTCGCGCTGCGCGAGGGCGGCGACGGCGGAGAAGGCCGAGACACCCGGGACGATCTCGGTCGCGATGCCGATCGCGGCGCACCGGTCGACCTGCTCCTGCGTACCGCCCCACAGGGCGGGATCACCGGAGTGGATACGTGCGACGCGCAGCCCTTCCGCGCCGGCCCGCTCGTACACGGCGACGACGTCCTCCAGGGACATCGTCGCCGAGTCCAGGATCTCGGCGCCCTCGCGCGCATGGTCGAGGACCTCGGCCTGCACCAGGCTGGCCGCCCAGATCACGACGTCGGCCTCGGCGATGGCACGCGCGGCACGGAACGTCAGCAGGTCGGCGGCGCCGGGGCCGGCACCGACGAAGGTCACCTTGCCGGTGGGGGTATCGGCAGCGGCATCGGCCATGGGTCGGATCCTCTCAAACACAACATGCGGAACATACGGAACGTGGGAGACGTGGGGAACGTCAATACGAGTGGGGGTGGAGTGGGCCAGGATGTGCGCGAACAGGGGTTGATCGGATAGCAAGGGGACTATGGCGGTCTTCGTCGCGCTCGGCGCGTTCCTGATGACGCTGGCCGGCGGCTGGACGGCACAGCGGGTGACCGACCGCCGTCATCTCGTCCTGGGCCTGGCCGGCGGCCTGATGCTGGGCGTGGTCGGCCTCGACCTGCTGCCGGAAGCGCTGCGCGCGGCGGGCCGCGAGGTCTTCGGCGTACCGGCCGCCCTGCTGCTCTTCGTGGCCGGCTTCCTCGTGGCCCATCTGGTCGAACGCCTGCTCGCCGCCCGCCAGGCATCGCACGGCGCGGAGGAGAACAACGGCCGCGCGCCCGAGGTGGGCCTCACAGCAGCCGCCGCGATGGTCGGCCACAGCTTCATGGACGGGGTCGCGATCGGCGCCGCGTTCCAGGTGGGCGGCGGCATGGGCACGGCGGTCGCGCTCGCGGTGATCGCCCATGACTTCGCGGACGGCTTCAACACGTACACGATCACGAGCCTGTACGGGAACGCCCGTCGCAAGGCCATCGCGATGCTGGTCGCGGACGCGGCGGCCCCGGTGGCCGGCGCCGCCTCGACGGCCTTCCTCACCATCCCGGAGGCCCTGCTCGGCGGCTATCTCGGCTTCTTCGGAGGTGTTCTCCTCTATCTCGCCGCCGCCGAGATCCTTCCCGAGGCCCATCACGAACACCCGGCGCCCGCGACCCTGCTGTGCACGGTCGCGGGGGCGGCGTTCATCTGGCTGGTGGTGGGCCTTGCCGGGTGAGCCCTTTGTGAAGGGGCTCACAGTTTCCCGCCCCGCCCGCCCTCGCGCCGCGCGGGCGCGATGAGCGTGGACAGATAGGGCAGCGGCCCCCCATCGAGTTCGGCGGCGGGCCGGATCGACTCCTCGGGCAGCCCGAGCGCCGACCCCCACACCGCGTCCTCGATCCGCCCGGTCTCCCGCAACGCCGCGGCGACCTCCGCCGCCTGCCGCCCGAACTTGTACGCCACGACCGTCCCCGGCCCGGCCAACGCGTCCTTGAGTACGGCGGACCCGGCGGTCACGGGCACGAGCGTGAGCGGCTCGGTCCCCTCGGTGAGTACGGCCCCGGAACGCGCGGCGAGATCCTGCATGGCGGTGATCCCGGGCACGGTCTCGATGACGACCCCCGGTACCAACTCCCCGATGGTCAGGGCGAGATAGGTGAAGGTGGAGTAGACGTTCGGGTCCCCGATGGTGGCGAACGCGATGACACGATGAGCACCGAGCAGCCCGGCGACTTTCGCCCCCGCGGCATCCCAGGCGGCCTCGCGCCGGGCCCGGTCGGTCCGCTCGTTCAGCGCGAACACCACCCGCAGAACCTTCTCCTCGGGCACGTAATGCAGGACGGTGGCTTCGGCCCGCCCCCGCTCACCGGTGTCCATGACCGGCACAACGACGACATCGGCGGCTCGCAGAGCGTTGACGCCCTTGACGGTCACCAGCTCCGGATCGCCGGGACCCACCCCGACTCCGATCAACCTGCTGCTGCTCATGACGTCCGGCACCTCTCCACGAACCGACGGGCCACACCGGGCTCGGCCGCCCAGTGCGTGTGCAGATAACTCGCGTGCACACCCTGTTGTACGAAACCTTCGACCCGCCGGTCAGGGGCGCGCACGCCCCAGGCGGGAGCCGCCCCCGAGCCGGGCTCGACGACGGTCCGATGAAACTCGTGCCCGCGCATCCGCGTCCCGGCCACGGCCAGCACACTGTCGCTCAACGCGACGGCATCCCGATACCCCAACGTCAGCCGCTCGCTCATCCGCGCGGAGGCATCGAGCACCCCGCACATGGGCAGCCCGTCCAACTCCCGGCACAGATACAGCAGTCCGGCACACTCGGCAGCGAAGGGCGCCCCACTCTCCGCGAGCGCACCAACAGCCTTCCGCAACGGCTCGTTGGCGGACAGCTCAGCGGCGTACACCTCAGGAAACCCGCCCCCGATGACCAACCCGCGCGTCCCGCCGGGGAGTTCCTCATCCCGCAGCGGATCGAACACGACGACTTCGGCACCGGCCGCGGTGAGGAGTTCGGTGTGCTCGGCGTAGGAGAAGGTGAAGGCCGCTCCGCCGGCAACGGCAACTCTGACTTTGGCTTCTCGCTGCGGGTCGGCACCCCGTGTCCGCCCGCTCACTTCTGGGCGCGGGCCCACACCATCAGCCCGTCCGGCGTTTGAGGACGAGGCCCCTTCAGGGCCGAAGCGGGGGCCTGGGGGCGCAGCCCCCAGGGATGGGACGGGTAGGGGCGGCGGGGGCGAGGAATCCAGGACCTCAGCCGCATCCCAAGCAGCACAGGACAACGCACCGGCACTACGCGCCAGCGCGAACAACCCCTCAAGATCACACCCGGCGACCACCTGCGCCCCCATAGCCGCAACGGCATCCACCGCCGCAGCCCGCCGCTCGGCAACCGGCACCAACCCCAGATGCCGAGAAGGCGTATCCACCTGAGGAGCCCGCCGCAACACACCAAGCACCGGCACCCCGGCAGCGTCCAACGCCTCCCGCAACAACGCCTCATGCCGATCGGACGCCACCTTGTTCAGGATCACGCCCCCGACCCGCACTTCCGGATCCCAGGAAGCGAACCCATGCACCAGCGCGGCAACAGACCGGGACTGCGAAGACGCGTCGACGACCAGCACAACAGGCGCCCGCAGCAACTTCGCCACATGCGCCGTGGACGCCAACTCCCCTTCCCCCGCAGCCCCGTCGTACATCCCCATCACACCCTCGACAACGGCGAGATCACACCCGCTCGCACCGTGCGCGAACAACGGCCCGACCAACTCCGGCCCGCACAGATACGCGTCGAGGTTCCGCCCCACCCGCCCGGTGGCAAGCGCGTGATACCCGGGATCGATGTAGTCCGGCCCGACCTTGTGCGGAGACACGGCAAGCCCCCGCGAGGCGAACGCGGCCATCAACCCGGTGGCAACAGTGGTCTTGCCGCTACCGGAGGACGGCGCGGCAATGACCAACCGAGGGACGGAGGACGAGGACGTCACGACAGCTTCACCACTCGATACCCCGCTGGCCCTTCTGGCCGGCGTCCATGGGGTGCTTGACCTTGGACATGTCGGTGACGAGGTCGGCGTACTCGACGAGCTTCTCGGGCGCGTTCCGCCCGGTGATCACGACATGCTGGTTCCCGGGCCGGTCCCGAAGCACCGCGACCACCTCATCGACGTCGACCCACCCCCAGTGCATCGGATAGGCGAACTCGTCCAGCACGTACAACTTGTAGGTCTCGGCAGCAAGATCCCGCTTGACCTGCTCCCAGCCCTCGCGGGCCTTCTCCTCGTTGTCCATCTGGGAGTCGCGCTGAACCCACGACCACCCCTCGCCCATCTTGTGCCAGTCGACGGAGCCACCCTCGCCGGAAGCACCCAGCACCCGAAGGGCGTTCTCCTCCCCGACCTTCCACTTCGCCGACTTGACGAACTGGAACACCCCGATCGGCCACCCCTGATTCCAGGCACGCAACGCCAGCCCGAAGGCGGCGGTCGACTTGCCCTTGCCAACTCCCGTATGCACGACGACAAGTGGCCGGTTCCGCCGCTGACGGGTCGTCAGTCCGTCATCCGGTACGACACTTGGCTGCCCCTGAGGCATTACGCGGCCCTCCTCTGTACGTCCTTCACGAGCCCGGCGATCGAGTCGGCCCGCAACTCGTCCAACGTCACCGCCGTACCCTCCAGTTCACCGGCCAACTGCCCGGCCAGACCCAGCCGTACGGGCCCCGACTCGCAGTCCACGACCACGGAGGCGACCCCGTCGGCCGCGAACAGCCGCGCCGCCCGCCCGGCGAGCGCGACCGGCTCGGGACCGCCGGTGGCCCGCCCATCGGTCACCACGACAACCAACGCCCGCCGGGCCGGATCCCGCAACCGCTCCACCCGCAGCACGTCGTGCGCCTTGAGCAGCCCGGCCGCGAGCGGTGTACGCCCCCCGGTCGGCAACGACTCCAGCCGTACGGCGGCGGCGTCCACGGAAGAGGTCGGCGGAAGCGCCACATCGGCAGCCGAACCCCGGAAGGTCACCAGCCCCACCTTGTCCCGCCGTTGATACGCGTCGAGCAGCAGCGACAGCACAGCCCCCTTCACCGCACTCATCCGCTGCCGCGCCGCCATCGACCCGGACGCGTCCACGACGAACAGCACGAGGTTGCCCTCACGCCCTTCCCGCGTCGCCTGCCGCAGATCGTCCCGCCGCACGACCAGCCCACGCCCGGACCGTCCACGGGCCAGCTGATGCGGAGCGGCCGCCTGTATGGTCGCCGCCAAGTGCAGCTTGGTGAGCGCCCCTTGGGGCCGTCGGGACCCGGTGGTCCGCCCATGCTCGGTCCGCGCCCGCGAACGCCGCCCGGCGGCACCCTCGCCGATACCGGGCACGCTCAACGCCTTGGTGCGGAAGGGCTCGGAGGCCCGTACAGGCTGTTGTTCACCCGAGCCCGCGCCCGAAGGCTGCGGCTCCCCGCCCTCCTCGGCCTCGGGCTGCGCCCCGGTGTCATCGCCCTGGGGTCCGTCGGAATCGGACTCGGGCGGCTGCTGCCCGCCACCCCCACCGGAACCGTCAGGACCGCCGTCCGGATCCGGATCGTCGTCCTCGGGCTTCGGCTCCTGCTCCGCGAACTCCTCCAACGTCTCGTCGAGCTTGTTCTCGTCAAGTCCCGGCGCGTCGAAGGGATTTCGCCGCCGCCGGTGCGGCAGCGCGAGCAACGCGGCCTGCCGTACGTCCTCGGCGAGTACGTCGGTCCGCCCGGCCCACGCGGCCAGCGCGGTCGCCGTACGGGCCATCACGATGTCGGCACGCATACCGTCGACCTCGAAGGCCGCGCAGGTCGCCGCGATCTGCCGCAGCGCGCCGTCGCCCAGCCGCACGGACGGCAACAGTGCACGCGCGGCGATGATCCGCGCCCGTACGGAGGACTCCTCGTCCGCCCAGCGCACGGTGAAACCGGCCGGATCGTCGTCGTACGCGAGCCTCCGGCGCACCACCTCGACCCGCTGGTCGGGCTCCCGCGAGGCCGCGACCTCGACGGTCAGGCCGAAGCGGTCGAGCAACTGCGGTCGCAGTTCGCCCTCTTCGGGGTTCATGGTGCCGACGAGCAGGAAGCGGGCGGCGTGCCGGACGGAGACGCCTTCGCGTTCGACGTACGACGCGCCCATCGCCGCCGCGTCCAACAGCAGGTCGACCAGGTGGTCGTGGAGGAGGTTGACCTCGTCGACGTAGAGGATGCCCCGGTGCGCGTCGGCGAGCAGGCCGGGCTCGAAGGCCTTGACGCCCTCGGAGAGGGCCCGCTCGATGTCGAGGGCCCCGACGAGCCGGTCCTCGGAGGCGCCGACCGGCAACTCGACCATGCGGGCGGGGCGTTGGGCCCCGGGCCCGGTCTCGTGCGGCCCGTCCGGGCAGGCCGGGTCGGGCGCGGCGGGGTCGCAGGAGAAACGGCACCCGGGCACGACGGCGACCTCCGGCAGCAGCGCCGAAAGCGCGCGCACGGCGGTGCTCTTCGCGGTGCCCTTCTCGCCGCGCACCAGCACACCGCCGACCGCCGGCGACACGGCGTTCAGCAGCAGCGCGAGCCGCAGATCGTCCTGGCCGACAACGGCCGTGAACGGAAAGGGAGTTGTCACTGGTCGTCGCCCTCCAGGTCGCCTTCGAGCTCCAGGTAGGTGGCCCGCAGTCGTTCCAGCGTGTCCGCGTCCGGCTCGGCCCACAGGCCACGCTCGGCGGCTTCGAGGAGCCGCTCGGTGATGCCGCGCAGCGCCCACGGGTTGGACTTCTTCATGAAGTCCCGGTTCTCCGGGTCGAAGACGTACTCCGCGCTGAGCTTCTCGTACATCCAGTCGTCGACGACCCCGGCCGTCGCGTCGTAGCCGAAGAGGTAGTCGACGGTCGCCGCCATCTCGAAGGCGCCCTTGTAGCCGTGCCGCCGCATCGCCGCCATCCAGCGGGGGTTGACCACGCGGGCGCGGAAGACGCGGTGCGTCTCCTCGCCCAGCGTGCGGGTCTTGACCTGGTCCGGGGTGGCGGAGTCGCCGACGTACGCCTCGGGGGAGGTGCCGGTCAGGTGGCGGACCATGGCGACCATGCCGCCGTGGTACTGGAAGTAGTCGTCCGCGTCGACGAGATCGTGCTCGCGGGTGTCAACGTTCTTCGCGGCTACGGCAATTCGCTTGAACGCCGTCTCCATGTCCCCGCGCGCCGCCCGCCCGTCGAGCCCGCGCCCGTACGCGTAACCACCCCACACGGCATACACCTCGGCGAGGTCCGCGTCGCTGCGCCAGTTCCGCGCGTCGATCAACGGCAGCAACCCCGCCCCGTACGCCCCTGGCTTGGAGCCGAAGATGCGGGCCGTGGCCCGGCGTCGGTCGCCGTGCTCGGCGGTGTCCTCGTCGGCGTGCTTGCGGACGTAGTTGGACTCGGGGGGCTCCTCCAACTCGGCCACCGCCCGTACCGCGTCGTCGATCAGTCCGACGACGTGCGGGAACGCGTCCCGGAAGAAGCCGGAGATCCGCACCGTGACGTCGATGCGCGGCCGGCCCAACTCCGTGACGGGCACGATCTCGAAGCCGGTCACCCGGCGCGAGGCGTCGTCCCAGACGGGACGGCAGCCCAGCAGCGCGAGGATCTCGGCGATGTCGTCACCCTGGGTGCGCATCGCCGACGTACCCCACACCGTGAGGCCGACGGACTTCGGGAACTCGCCCGTGTCCTGCAGATACCGCTGGATGAGGGAGTCCGCGAGGGACTGCCCGACCTCCCAACTCAGCCTGGACGGAATGGCCTTGGGGTCGACCGAGTAGAAGTTCCGGCCGGTCGGCAGGACGTTGACCAGACCACGGGTCGGGGAGCCCGACGGACCCGCCGGGACGTAACCGCCGTCGAGCGCGAGCAGGATGTGGTCGATCTCGTCGGTCGTGCGGGTGAGCCGGGGCACGACCTCGACGCAGGCGAACTCCAACACGGCCACGGCGGCCGGGAGTTCGGCGCCGATCACCTCACGGACGAGGGCCGGTACGGTCGTGACCTCCCACTCCTGGGACTCCATGCCCTCGGCGAACCGGCGGCACAGCTGCTCCAGCAGATCGATCGCGTCGGCGGCCGAACGGGCCGGCCCCTCGACCAGCTCGCTCAGCTCCACCGGCACCTTCACCGGCGCACCAGGCTCGGCCAGCAACTCCTTCTCGACCAGGCCGAAGTGGAGCGCCAGCGCGGCCCGCAGCCCCGGCAGGGCGTTCGCCTGCCCGCCCCACACCTGCGAGGCGCGCAGCACGGCGAGCACGAGGTTCACACGCGCTTCGCCGACCGGGCCGCCGCCGAGGATGTGCAGCCCGTCGCGGATCTGTACGTCCTTGATCTCGCACAGATAGCCGTCGATGTGCATCACGAACTCGTCGAACGCCGCGTCGTCCGGCTGGTCGTCCACATGCAGGTCGTGGTGCAGCTCGGCCGCCTTCACCAGCGTCCAGATCTGCGCCCGCACGGCCGGGGCCTTCGTCGGGTCCAGGTCGGACACGAGGGCGTACTCGTCGAGGAGTTGCTCCAGCTTGGCGAGGTCGCCGTACGTGTCGGCACGCGCCATCGGCGGCACCAGGTGGTCGACGACCGTGGCGTGACCGCGCCGCTTCGCCTGGGTGCCCTCGCCGGGGTCGTTGACGATGAACGGGTAGATCAGGGGGAGTTCACCGAGTACCGCGTCGGGCGCGCAGCCGCTGCTGAGTCCAAGTCCCTTGCCGGGCAGCCATTCCATGGTGCCGTGCTTGCCCATGTGGACGACGGCGTCGGCGCCGAACGAGTTGTCGAGCCAGCGGTAGGCCGCCATGTAGTGGTGCGACGGCGGCATGTCGGGGTCGTGGTAGATCGCGATCGGGTTCTCACCGAAGCCGCGCGGCGGCTGGATCATCACGACGACGTTCCCGAACTGCAGGGAGGCGAGCACGATGTCGTCGCCGTCGACGTAGAGGTTGCCGGGCGGCTCGCCCCACGCGTCCAGCATTCCTTGCTTGAGATCGGGGTCCAACTTGTCGAACCAGGCCTGGTAGTCGGCGAGCGGCACCCGCGCGGGCGAGGCGGCCAGCTGCTCCTCGGTGAGCCATTCGACGTCGTGGCCACCGGCGTTGATGAGCCGGTGGATCAACTCGTCCCCGTTGTCGGGGTGTTCCTCGACCCCGTATCCGGCGTCCCGCAACGCGTCCAGCACCCGGATCGCCGAGGCGGGCGTGTCCAGCCCGACCGCGTTGCCGACGCGTGAGTGCTTCGTCGGATAGGCGGTGAAGACGATCGCGAGCTTCTTCTCGGCGTTCGGCTTGTGCTTCAACTTCGCGTGCCGTACGGCGATTCCGGCGACCCGCGCGGCCCGCTCGGGGTCGGCGACGTAGACCGGAACGTCGTCCGGGCCCTCCTCCTTGAAGGAGAACGGGACGGTGATCAGCCGCCCGTCGAACTCCGGGATCGCGACCTGCATCGCGGCGTCCATGGGGGAGAGGGCGGCGCTGGAGTCGTCCCAGGTGTTCTTCGAGGAGGTCAGGCAAAGCCCTTGCAGTACAGGCACGTTGAGGTCGGCGAGTGCCCCGATGTCCCACGCCTCCTCGTCACCGCCGGCCGAGGCCTGCGAGGCGTGCGTGCCGCCCGCGGCGAGGATGGTGGCGATCAGCGCGTCCGCCGTGCCGAGGATCTCGTACAGCCCGGAGTCGGCACCGCGCAGCGAACCGCAGTACACGGCAAGGGCGTTGGCGCCCTTCGCCTCGATCTGGTCGCACAGGGTGTCCACGAAGGCGGTGTTGCCGCTCAAGTGGTGCGCCCGGTAGAAGAGGACGCCGACCGTGGGACGGCCCTCGACGAAGGCACGCTCGCCGTGGACGCCGAACTCGGCCATCTTCTGCGGCTCTTCGAAGCCCTCGCCCGTGAGCAGCACGGTGTCCGAGAGGAACCGGGCGAGTTCGGTGAGGTTGTCCGGCCCGCCCTCGACGAGATACCTGAGCGCCTCGGCGACGACCCCGGCCGGAACCGACGACTCGGCCATCAACTCCGCGTCGGGGACCGTCTCTCCGCCGAGCAGCACGGTCGGAATCCCGGACGCCTTCAGCGCGGCGAGCCCGTCCTCCCAAGCACGCTTGCCACCGAGCAGCCGTACGACGGCGACGTCGGCGCCCTCGACGAGCGCGGGCAACTCGGCCGCGACGTCCACCCGGTTCGGGTTGCCGATCCGGTACGCGGCGCCGGAGGCCCGGGCCGCCAGCAGATCCGTGTCGGCGGTCGACAACAACAACACTGTGCTCATGCGGGCGCTCCCGGTGGAATGAAAGGCAGTCCTTGCGGCGCGCCGGACTCGATGAGTCGCCAGAGCGCGTCCGTGTCCGCGTGCTGTTCGATGAGGTCGCCGAGCCGGTCGAGCTGCTCCTCGCGCAGCGCGGCGAACGAGGTGTCGGCGGCCGGCACGAACCGGCGGCCCGCGGCGGCCGCCACCTCGCGCAGAAACGCGCGCCGGAAACCGTCCGACTCCAGCGAGCCGTGCCAGTGCGTGCCCCAGGTCTGGCCGACCCGGCACCCGTCCAAGAAGGTTTCACCGCCGGTCAGTTGGGCGACCCCGTGATGGATCTCGTACCCCTCGACCGGCTCGCCGAGGGCCTCACCCACCGGCCGGGTGAGGGTCTTCTCGCGCGCGAACCGCACGCGCAGCGGCAGGACTCCGAGCCCGTCGACCGACCCCTGCCGGCTCTCGACCTCGTCGTCGATGTGCTCGCCGAGGATCTGGAAGCCACCGCAGATGCCGAGGGTCGGACGTTGCTCGGCGGCCCGGCGGACGAGGGCGTCCGCGAGGCCGCGCTCCCGCAGCCACTCCAGCGCCTTCACCGTCCCCCGGGTCCCCGGGATCACGACGAGGTCGGCGTCGGCCAGTTCCTCGGGCCGGTCCACGAACCGCACCACCACACCCGGTTCGGCGGCCAGCGCGTCCACGTCGGTGAAGTTGGACATGAGGGGGATCGCGCAGACGGCGACCCGCAGCACGTCCTCGCCGACCGGCGGCGCGGTGCTCGACTCGCGCACGGTCCCGCGCAGCGAGATGCGCAGCCCGTCCTCCTCGTCGATCCCGAGCCCGTGCCGGAACGGCAGCACGCCGTACGTCCGCCGCCCGGTGAGGCCGAGCAGCATCTCCAACCCCGGTTCCAGCAGCGACACATCGCCCCGGAACTTGTTGACGAGGAACCCGGCGACGAACGCCTGGTCCTCGGGACTCAGCAGCGCGACGGTCCCGAAGAAGGAGGCGAAGACGCCCCCGCGGTCGATGTCGCCGACCACGAGCACGGGCAGTTGGGCATTGCGCGCGATGCCCATGTTCACGATGTCGGTCCGCCGCAGATTGATCTCGGCGGGCGAACCGGCCCCCTCACAGATCACCGCGTCATACGTGCCCCGCAACTCGGCGAGACAGTCCAGCACGGTCCCGAGCAACGCCTCCTGCCGCCCGCCGTGATAACCACGGGCACTCATCTCGCCAACAGGCTTGCCCATGAGGACGACTTGGCTGCTGCGGTCGCTGCCCGGCTTCAGCAGCACGGGATTCATCAGCGCGGTCGGCTCGATCCGGCACGCCTGCGCCTGCATGGCCTGCGCCCGCCCGATCTCGGCGCCCTCGCGCGTGACGAACGAATTCAGGGACATGTTCTGCGCTTTGAACGGCGCGACCTTCACGCCCTGCCGCACCAGCCACCGGCAGATCCCGGCGGTCACGACACTCTTGCCGGCGTCCGAGGTGGTCCCGGCGACCAGCAGCCCGCCGCCGCTCATGACGCACGTCCCTTCACGAGCAGCCGCCCGGCGACACTGACCCCGAGCGCGAGCAGACCGACGCGCCGGGACAGCCGTACGGCACGCGCGATGTCCGGTACGGCGACGGGACGCCCGTCGCCGTTGAGCACGGGCCGGTGCTCGACCCGGCCGCCGTAGGAGAGCGTCCCGCCGAGGCGTACCCCGAGGGCTCCTGCGAAGGAGGCCTCCACGGGCCCGGCGTTGGGGCTGGGGTGTTTGGGGGCGTCGGTGCGCCAGGCGCGGGCGGCGCCGCGCGGGTCGCCGCCCGCGACGGTCGCGAGGACGGCGGTGAGGCGGGCGCCAGGCCAGCCGGCCACGTCGTCGAGGCGGGCCGAAGCCCAGCCGTAGCGGCGGTACTTGGCCGACTTGTGGCCGACCATGGCGTCGAGGGTGTTCACGGCCCGGAAGCCGAGCAGGCCCGGGACGCCCGCGATGCCGCCCCAGACCAGGGCGCCCACCACCGCGTCGGACGTGTTCTCGGCGACGGACTCGACGACGGCCCGGGCGATCCCGTCGGCGTCGAGGGCCTGCGGGTCCCGCCCGCAGAGGTGCGGCAGGCGCGCCCGTGCGGCGTCGATGTCCCCGGCCTCCAGCGCGCGCCCGACGGCCCCGGCCTCGCGCGCGAGCGAGGTCCCGCCGACGACGGCCCAGGTGGCGGCGGCGGTGAGTGCGGCAGAGGCCGTACGGGAAGGTCGTAGGGCCGAAGTGGCCGCGGCGGCGAGGGAGACGGCGCCGCCGACGCACACGGCGGTGTGCAGGGCGCCCCAGCCTCGGTGGTC
>NZ_JBHXME010000226.1:0-14190 GCF_042721125.1 Streptomyces sp. NPDC058469 | reverse complement strand
GGGGTGTTTTCTTCTTGGGCCGGGGCGGGGGGGGGGGCCGGGGGGGACATTGTGTGGTGGGTGGTGGGGGGCGGGCGGGTGCCGCCCCCAACCCCACCCTGGTATTTCCCTGAGGGGTGCTCAGGAGTTCTTCAGGGTTACGAGTTGACCTGTGTGGTCACCAGGCTGGAGAACGCGGTCAGCCGGGAGTAGACACCCGGGTAACCCGCCTCGGCACAGCCCTCGCCCCAAGAAGTGATCCCTGCCAGGACGCCCCCGATGAGCAGGGGACCGCCGCTGTCGCCCTGGCAGGTGTCTACGCCACCGGATGTGTATCCGGCGCAAACCATGTCGGACGCGATGAAGTCCGAACCGTAGGAGCTCGCGCAGCTGGAGTCGGACACGATCGGGACGGTCGCGGTCCGCAGCTGGTTGGAGGAGCTGCCGTTCTCCGAGGTGGTGCCCCAGCCGAGGATGCGGGCCGTGGTGCCGGCCGCGTACACGGAGGTGTCCGTGGAGGCGACGTACTTCGCCGTGGTGTACGACATCGACGTCGACAGCGTCAGGACGGCCACGTCGTCGCCGTTGGTGGCGTCCGTGTAGCTGGGGTTGATCCAGATCTTGCTGACCTTGCTGACGGTGCCGTTCGTACCGTTGAGGTAGGTACGCCCGCCGACCACGCGCACGCTGCTGGTGGTCTCGCCGACCATGCAGTGGGCGGCGGTGACCACCTTGGTGGCGGAGACGAGCGTGCCGCCGCAGAACTGGTTCTGCGAGGCGTCCGTGATCTGCATGACGAACGGGTACGTCGTCGTCGTGGTCGTGGAACCGCCGACGATGGGCTGGGGGGCTGCCACAGCGGTGGGGGCGCTGAGCAGTGCGGTCGCGGCGGCCGCAGCGGCCGCTGCGACAACTGCGGTGGTTCTCCTGGCGCGGTTGAGCCCGAACATGAGTCTCCTCATTGGGTTGCCGGTGGGGGTCGCGCGGGTGTGGGGGTGTGCTACGGGGGTCGCGGGACCGACCCCCGTATGCCCGGGCGAGCGGCACACCCATAAGCTAGAACGCGGCACACCCTGCTCCCAATGAGGGAACCCCCTAGGGGAGTTGGGCAGGGAAAACCCTCGGTCGCCGCACAGTAAACCCGTAGGGTCCTCAGTTCGGACGGCGCCCCGCCGCCAGTCGGACGATATCCACCCGCGAGCGGATCCCCAGCTTGCGGTAGACCCGGGTCAGGGTCGCCTCGACCGTCTTGACGCTGATGAACAGCCGCGCGGCGATCTCCCGGTTGGTGGCGCCCTCCATGACGAGCGCGGCGACCTGACGCTCCATCGAGGCCAGCCCGTCGAGCCCCTCCAGGGTGGGCGCGGGCGTGGGCACGGGCGCCGGCTCCGGCGCCCTGGTGACGGCCGCCTCGTCCACCTGCCGCAGCCAGGGCAGCGCCCGGCACCGTCGGAACAGCCGGGTCGCCTCGTCGTACGACGTGGGTCCGGGCTGTCCGGTGCGCAGCGACGCCAGCGCGAAGGCGGCGCGGGCCTCCTCCAGGCCGTACCCCAGCTTGGCGAGGCGGTCCTGAACGGACGTCAGCTGGGCTACGGCCGCGTCGTGTTCGCCCCGCGCCGCCCGCACCAGCGCCTCGGCGCGGTCCAGTACGGCGAGGACGCTCTCGCGCCCGAGGCGCAGTGCGCGTTCACGTGTCACGTCGATGACGTCCTGGGCCTCGGCGGTCTCGCCGATCCGGACGAGGGCCTCGGCGAGGTCGCCGTGCCAGCGTCCGCGCGCCGGGTCGGTCACCCCGAGGGCCTGCTCCAGTTCGCGGACCCGGCGCAGCGAGCGGACGGTGCCGTGCGCGTCCCCGGCGACCAACTGGGCGTATCCCAGGGCCCCGAGGGCACGGGACAGATACATCTGGTCGCCGTCCTCCTCGGCGTGCTCGACCGCCTCGCGGGCCAGGGCCAGCCCCTCCCCGACGTCACCGCCGGAGGCCTCGGCGAGCGCGGTGAGCATCGCGGACGCCGTCTGGCCGATCCCGGAGTCGCGGGCCAGCCGGAGTCCTTCCCGGGCCAGGTCGAGGGCGCGGCCGCAGTGGCCGGAGCGCAGTTCGGTCTCGGCGAACCCGCGCAGGAAGTGCACCTCGCTCTCCACCGACCCGCGCCGCCGCACCTCGCGCAGCAGCGCGGTGATGGTGGCGCGTGCCTCGGGGAGCTGATCGCTCATCACCAGCCAGCGGAACCGGGCCGAGCCCGCGCCGTTGTGGTGGCACGCCACCCTCGGGTCCTGGGGCTCCTTCAGCGCGCGCTTGATGGTGAGGGGGGCGTCCGGATGACCCATCAGGGTCTCGGTCTGCGCCTGGAAGGAGAGCGCGAGGAGTTCGGTGCGGCGGTCACCGGCGCGTGCGGCGAGCTCGGCCGAGCGGGCCGTCTCCGCGCGGGCCTCGGCGAAGTCGCCCTCCACGAGCAGGGCGCGCCAGGCCAGTTGGTAGCGGACCAGGGCGAGCAGCCGGGGGTCGTCGCCCGCGTCGGCGAGGGCCTGCGGGAAGACGGCGTCGACGTCCGCCATGGAGTGGCCGGCGGTGTCGATCACGATGATCCAGGCCCGCACCCGCTCGGCGGGCACCGCGGCCCGGGTCAGCACCTCGCGCGCGATGTCCCGGGCGAGGTCCAGTTCCCCGGCGGTGATCGCGTCCTCCGAGGCCTGCAACCGCCGCTCGTCCGGGCCCGGCACGCTGTCGCCCGGGGTGTGCCGGGCGGCGAGCAGTCCGAGCGACGCGGCGACCGAGGGCGCCCCGCGGTCGCGGGCCAGGGTCGCGGCCTCGGCGAGCCGGGCGGCGACCTCCGGGTCGGTGCCGGTGGTGGCCAGCGCCAGGTGCCGGGCGCGCTCGATCGGGTCGGAGGCGGCGGTCGACAGTGCCGCGTGCGCGGCCCGCCGCTCCTGCGCGGGTGCCTCCGCGTAGAGCGCGGCGGAGATCAGCGGATGCGCGAACCGGACGGTGGGTGCCTCGGGTTCCGTTGCCAGCAGGCCGAGTTCGGCGGCCTGGGCGGTCTCCGCCTCGGCGTTCTCGCGGCCGGCGGTCTGGAGCAGGGCCACGGTGGGGCGGGCGCCGGCGCTCGCGACCAGGAGGGTACGGCGGGCCTCGGCGGGCAGCATGTCGAGGCGGCTCAGCACCAACGCGCGTAGCGACGTGGGCACCGGCAGCGGCTCGCCCGGTCGCGGCGGGGTGGGGTTCTCGGCGAGGGCGCGGCCCAACTCCAGTGCGAACAGCGGGTTTCCGCCGCTCGTACGGTGGATCTCGCGGACCGTGGAGCGCGGCAGCCCGGTGTAGCCGCGGTGGTCGAGCAGTGCCGACACCTGGGCCCGCGAGAGCGGGCTGAGCCGGAACGCGAGCGTGTCCGGCGGCGAGGCGCTCAGATACCGGTCGTACTCCTGGCCCTCGGTGCGCACCGCGAAGACCATCTGCACCTGGGTGTCGCCGAGCCGTCGGGCGGCGAAGCCGAGGAGTTCGGCGCTGGCCGGGTCCAGCCACTGCAGATCGTCCGCCACGACGAGCACGGGACCGTCGGCGGCGAGGGCGCGCAGCGCGGACAGGACGGCGAGGCGCAGGGCGAGTCCGTCGCGCTGGAGGGAGGACTCGCCGCGGCCCGTGAGCGCGGATTCCAGCGCGGTGCGCTGGGCCACGGGCAGCCGCTCTGACACCTCGTCCAGGACCAGACCGAGGAGGTCGGCGAGGGCCAGGAAGGGGAGATGGGATTCGGACTCCGTGGCCGAGCAGCGCAACACGGTCCGCGCCGTGTCGCCGTATTCCGCGGCCAGCGCCCGCAGGACGGTCGACTTTCCTATTCCGGCAGGGCCGTGGAGCAGCACACTGCCGCCCTCGGCGAGCTGGTCACGGGCGGCGGAGAACATCTCCTCCCGGCCGATGACCAGGTCGGGGCGGGTTCTGGCAGGCTCCTTGAAGTCCCGTCGCACGGTCACCGCTCCCCTCGTGTGTCGTGTCCGGGCCAATATTAGGCAATCAGTCCTTGAAATTCGGATGGATGGGGTCGTGAGGGAAATAACAACCGTGCGGCATGAGGAAATTCAAAGCTCCGATGAATGAATAGACGGTCGTCGCGGGAGCCGCCTCAGGGGGTGCCTCCGCTCCTCTCACGGCAGTACCCCCGCCCGTCGCGCCGCCACCACGGCCTCCCCGCGGGTGTGCGCCCCGAGCCTCCGCATCGCCGAGCGCAGATACCCCTTCACCGTCTCCGGCCGCAGCCCGAGCCGCTCCGCCGCCACCGCGTTCGTCGCCCCCGCCGCCACACATGCCAGTACGTCCAGCTCCCGGGGCGCGAGCTCCACGTCCCCGGTGGCCGCCTCCGCGGTCAACAGGCCGCAGGCGTCGAGGAGTTCGGCCCGCAGCGCCGGGTCCGGGATGCGCGGGGCCAGCGCCCGCAGTGCCGCGTGCGCCTCCCGTACCTGCTCCCACACCGCGCTCGCCGCCGGGTCGGGGGCCGGCGCCGGGCGTGCCGCGCTCAGCAGTTCCCGCACCTCCTCCCGTACCACCAGCGCCTGTTCCACGTCCCGCGCGGCCTCCATCGCCGCGCTCAGCATCCGGTCGCCCAGCGGCTGGGCGGTGCGCAGCGCGCCGTAGAGGACACCGCGGACCCGACGGCGTACGACGACCGGGACCGCGAGCATCGCGTGCAGGCCCTCGGTGGCGACCGCGGTGTCGTACTCGTGGCTGATCTGGTGGGACGAGGAGTAGTCCGCCACGGCGCACGGGCGGGCGAGGGCGACCGCCTTGCCGCCGAGGCCGCTGCCCGAGGTGACCGCGAGGGCGCGCAGGGCGGGGGTCGCCGTGCCGCTGAGTTCGCTGATGCGCATCTGCTGCCGGCCGGTCTCCACCAGGCCGCCGAAGGCGACCGGCAGCCCCGTTCCGCGCCGGAGCCGTACCAGCGCCGACTGAATCTCCACCATCCCTGCCGCGTCCGTCGCCACCCGCTTGCCCCTTCATTGCGGCCGCCCTGCTGCACACACCCCCGTACGGGGGTAGTGAGACCCACATCACGGATTACACGATGTCAGAGAGCCGCCCGGCAATGGTCCGGTTACTAGGAGGACAGATGACGACGGCGAGTGAGTCGTTCCGTAGCGCGCGGGATTTCCTGTTGGCGCACCGTACGGACTATGCCACGGCCTACGAGGGTTTCTCCTGGCCCAGGCCCGAGCACTTCAACTGGGCGCTCGACTGGTTCGACGTCATCGCGGCCGGCAACGACCGCACCGCGCTGCACATCGTCGAGGAGGACGGCACCGAGGCCGCCCTGTCCTTCGCGGAGATGTCCGAGCGCTCCAACAGGGTCGCCAACTGGCTGCGCGCCCAGGGCGTCCGCGCCGAGGACCGGATCCTCGTCATGCTCGGCAACCAGACCGAGCTGTGGGAGACGGCGCTGGCCGCGATGAAACTGCGCGCCGTCGTCATCCCCGCCACCCCGCTGCTGGGCCCCGCCGACCTGCGCGACCGCGTCGAACGCGGCCGGGTCCGGCAGGTGATCGTGCGCTCGGAGGACATCGCCAAGTTCGACGACGTGCCCGGGACATACACGCGGATCGCGGTCGGCGGCGCGGTCGAGGGCTGGCGGACGTACGAGGACGCGTACGCCGCCCCCGCCGAGTTCACGCCGGACGCCCCGACCCTGGCCGACGACCCACTGATGCTCTACTTCACCTCGGGCACGACCGCCCACCCCAAGCTGGTCGAGCACACCCACACCTCGTACCCGATCGGCCACCTGGCCACGATGTACTGGATCGGTCTCCAGCCCGGCGACGTGCACCTCAACATCTCCTCGCCCGGCTGGGCCAAGCACGCATGGTCGAACCTCTTCGCGCCCTGGAACGCGGAGGCGACCGTCTTCATCCACAACTACACGCGCTTCGACGCGGCCCGGCTGATGGCCGAGATGGACCGGGCGGGCGTCACCACCTTCTGCGCCCCGCCGACCGTGTGGCGGATGCTCATCCAGGCCGACCTGACCCAGCTGCGCACCCCGCCCCGCGAGGCCCTGGCCGCCGGTGAACCCCTCAACCCCGAGGTCATCGAACAGGTCCGGCGCGCCTGGGGCGTCACCATCCGGGACGGCTTCGGACAGACGGAGACCGCCGTCCAGGTCTCCAACAGCCCCGGCCAGCCGCTGAAGACGGGCTCCATGGGACGGCCGAGCCCCGGCTACCGCGTCGAACTCCTCGACCCGGTGTCGGGCGCGCCGGGCGCCGACGAGGGCGAGATCGCGCTCGACCTGTCCGACCCGCCGGTCGGCCTGATGACCGGCTACCACGGCGACCCGGACCGTACGGCGGAGGCGATGGCCGGCGGCTACTACCGCACCGGCGACATCGGCGCCCGGGACGCGGACGGCTACATCACCTACGTCGGCCGGTCCGACGACGTCTTCAAGGCCTCCGACTACAAGATCTCCCCGTTCGAGCTGGAGAGCGCCCTGCTGGAGCACGAGGCGGTGGCCGAGGCCGCCGTGGTGCCCGCGCCGGACGAGCTGCGGCTCGCCGTACCGAAGGCGTACGTCGTGCTCGCGGCGGGCTGGGAGCCGGGACCCGACACCGCGAAGGTGCTGTTCGAGCACTCCCGCGACGTCCTCGCCCCCTACAAGCGCATCCGGCGACTGGAGTTCGCCGACCTGCCCAAGACCGTCTCCGGCAAGATCCGCCGGATCGAACTGCGGGAGGCGACGGCCGCCGGGTCGGACGCCGAGTACCGCGAGGAGGACTTCCGGTGAACTCGCCGATGAACTCGTACAGCCATGGAACCAGCGGGACCTCACTCCTCGGCGACACCATCGGCGCCAACCTCGACCGGGCGGTCGCCGCCTGGCCCGACCGCGAGGCGCTCGTCGACGTACCGTCCGGGCGACGCTGGACGTACGGCGAATTCGCCGCCGACATCGAGGAGTTGGCGTACGCGCTGCTCGCGAGCGGGGTCGCCAAGGGCGACCGGGTGGGGATCTGGGCGATCAACTGCCCCGAGTGGGTGCTCGTCCAGTACGCCACCGCCCGCATCGGCGCGATCATGGTCAACATCAACCCCGCGTACCGCACCCACGAGGTCGAGTTCGTCCTCAACCAGGCAGGGATCTCGGTCCTGTTCGCCTCGGCCGGCCACAAGGGCAGCGACTACCGGGCGATGGTCGACCAAGTCCGGCCCAAGTGCCCGCAGTTGCGGGAGACGGTGTACGTCGGCGACCCGAGCTGGGACGCGCTGGTCACCAGGGGCGCGACCGACCGCTCGGAGGAACTACGGTCCCGCGAGGCCGAGTTGTCCTGCGACGACGCCATCAACATCCAGTACACCTCGGGCACGACCGGCTTCCCCAAGGGTGCCACGCTCTCCCACCACAACATCCTCAACAACGGTTATTTCGTGGGGGAGTCGATCGCCTACGACGAGCAGGACCGGGTCTGCATCCCCGTGCCCTTCTACCACTGCTTCGGCATGGTCATGGGCAACCTGGCGGCGACCTCGCACGGCGCGTGCATCGTCATCCCGGGCCCGTCCTTCGACCCGGCGGCGACCCTGAAGGCCGTACAGCAGGAGCGGTGCACGTCGCTCTACGGCGTCCCCACCATGTTCATCGCGGAGTTGAACCTCCCCGACTTCGCGGCCTACGACCTCTCCTCGCTGCGCACCGGCATCATGGCGGGCTCGCCCTGCCCGGTCGAGGTGATGAAGCGGGTGGTCGCCGAGATGCACATGGCGGAGGTGTCCATCTGCTACGGCATGACGGAGACGTCTCCGGTCTCCTTGCAGACGCGGCGGGACGACGACCTCGAACACCGCACCGGCACGGTGGGCCGGGTCCTCCCGCACCTGGAGGTCAAGGTCGTCGACCCGGCGACCGGCGTGACCCAACCCCGGGGCGCGGCGGGGGAGTTGTGCACGCGCGGCTACAGCGTGATGCTCGGCTACTGGAACGAGCCGGAGAAGACCGCCGAGGCGATCGACGCGGGCCGCTGGATGCACACGGGTGACCTGGCCATGATGCGCGAGGACGGTTACGTCGAGATCGTCGGCCGCATCAAGGACATGATCATCCGGGGCGGCGAGAACATCTACCCGCGCGAGATCGAGGAGTTCCTCTACGCCCACCCGAAGGTCGCGGACGTCCAGGTCGTCGGGGTACCGCACGAGCGCTACGGCGAGGAGGTCCTCGCCTGCGTCATCCCGCGGGACCCGGCGGACCCGCTGACACTGGAGGAGCTGCGCGGCTTCTGCGAGGGCAGGCTGGCGCACTACAAGATCCCGAGCCTGCTCCAGATCATGGACGCCTTTCCGATGACGGTCTCGGGGAAGGTACGGAAGATCGAGCTGCGGGAGCGGGCTGTTCGGGAGCTGTGAGGGCGCTGAGGGGGCGGTGACGGGTGGTGGGGGGTGGTGCGGTGGCGGGTGAGGGTGACGGCTCGCGACGCGCCCACGTGGCACCGTCCCGCGATCGCAGTGGCAACCGCAGTGGCAACCGCAGTGGCAACCGCAGTCGCGACCGCCGAACTAGCTCCCCGCCGCGTCGAGTTGGTCGGCGAGGTCGTTCACCGGCTGGGGGGTGCCCGTGAGGTCGAGGACGAACAGGGGGATGCCGAGGGTGTCCGCGCGGGCGCGGGCGTCGTCGGCGTAACCGGCGAGGGAGAAGTAGACGCACTCGGTGGACTCGGTCATGGCCGTCAGCCACAGGCACTCCACGTCGCGCAGTGAGGCCGGCCGCACGGTCGGGTCCACCTGCGCCAGGATGCCGCGGGCGGCGAGGCCGATGCCGGACGGGGGCCGCTGGTCGGCGCGGCGGATGTCCCGGTAGCCGAGCCAGCGCAGATACAGCGCGGCGGCGGTGACCGCGTCGCGCGCGGTGCGGATCGTGACGGGCTGGAAGGCGGGGCGCCCCTCGGCCTCGGCGCCGATCTTGGTGGTCCTCACGGCAGGCTCTGACGTCGGTTCCGCCCCCGCGACGGGAATCCGCAGCAGGGTTCCGCAGGGGCAGCCCAGCTCCGGGTACGGCCACTCGTCGAGTCGGCCGCAGGCCGCGCAGCGGATCGCGATCCAGTCCTCGTCCCAGACGCGGTGGGTCACGACGGTAGCCACGCCGCGTTGGTCCAGCGGTGGGGCGACGGGGGCCCCGCACACACAGGGATAGGACGGCGCCGCGTAGACGTGCTCTCGTCGGCAGGCAGGACAGCGCACCGGCACGCTCTCGGACATGAGCCCCATAGTCCTCCTGAAAACCCCTGCTTGTCCGTCCCTTGACGGCCTTGGCCACCCCATTTACATTTAATTCCAGATAGTAGAAGTTAGATTCCGCAATGCGGAAGTCAGAAGCTCTCCAGGAGTTTTCACCGCGGGGCGCGACGGTGATGTGATTCCGACAGCCGAAGCAGGAGTACTCCATGGCTCGTATGACCGCTGCCCGCGCGGCAGTCGAGATCCTCAAGCGCGAGGGCGTCAGCGACGCGTTCGGCGTCCCGGGTGCGGCGATCAACCCCTTCTACGCCGCGCTCAAGGCATCCGGCGGCATCCACCACACCCTCGCCCGCCATGTCGAGGGCGCCTCGCACATGGCCGAGGGCTACACCCGTACCCGTCCGGGCAACATCGGCGTCTGTATCGGCACCTCGGGCCCGGCCGGCACCGACATGATCACCGGCCTCTACTCGGCGATCGGCGACTCGATCCCGATCCTGTGCATCACGGGCCAGGCCCCGACCGCCGTGATCCACAAGGAGGACTTCCAGGCCGTCGACATCGCCTCGATCGCGGGTCCGGTGACGAAGATGGCGATCACGGTCCTGGAGGCGGCCCAGGTCCCGGGCGTCTTCCAGCAGGCCTTCCACCTGATGAGCTCCGGCCGCCCCGGCCCGGTCCTGATCGACCTCCCGATCGACGTGCAGCTCACGGAGATCGAGTTCGACCCGGAGACGTACGAGCCGCTGTCGGCCTACAAGCCGACGGCGACCCGCGCCCAGGTCGAGAAGGCGATCGGGATGCTGAACGCCGCCGAGCGCCCGCTGATCGTCGCCGGCGGCGGTGTCATCAACGCCGACGCGGCCGAACTCCTCGTCGAGTTCGCCGAGTTGACCGGGACCCCGGTCGTCCCGACCCTGATGGGCTGGGGCGTCCTCCCCGACGACCACGAACTGAACGCCGGCATGGTCGGTCTCCAGACCTCGCACCGCTACGGCAACGCGACCTTCCTGGAATCCGACTTCGTCCTCGGCATCGGCAACCGTTGGGCCAACCGCCACACCGGCAAGCTGGACGTCTACACGGCCGGGCGGAAGTTCGTCCACGTCGACATCGAGCCCACCCAGATCGGCAAGATCTTCGCCCCCGACTACGGCATCGCGTCCGACGCGAAGGCGGCGCTGGAGCTGTTCGTGGAGGTGGCAAGGGAGTTGAAGGCGGAAGGCACCCTCCCCGACCGCTCGACCTGGGCAGCCTCGGCACAGGAGAAGAAATCAACTCTCCAGCGCCGCACGCACTTCGACGACATCCCGATCAAGCCGCAGCGCGTCTACGAGGAGATGAACAAGGCATTCGGCCCGGAGACCCGGTACGTCTCCACCATCGGCCTCTCCCAGATCGCCGGCGCCCAGATGCTGCACGTCTACCGCCCGCGTCACTGGATCAACTGCGGCCAGGCGGGCCCCCTCGGCTGGACGATCCCGGCCGCGCTCGGCGTCGCGAAGGCCGACCCCGACGCGTCCGTGGTCGCCCTCTCCGGCGACTACGACTTCCAGTTCATGATCGAGGAGTTGGCGGTCGGGGCACAGCACCGGATCCCGTACGTCCATGTCCTCGTGAACAACGCCTACTTGGGCCTGATCCGGCAGGCGCAGATGGGCCTGGACATCAACTTCCAGGTCAACCTGGAATTTGAGAACATCAACTCTCCGGAGCTGGGCGTCTACGGCGTCGACCACATCAAGGTCGTCGAGGGCCTCGGCTGCAAGGCCATCCGCGTCACGGACCCCGCCGAACTGGGCACGGCCTTCGAACAGGCCAAGAAGCTCGCGGCGGAGTTCAGGGTCCCGGTCGTGGTCGAAGCGATCCTCGAACGCATCACCAACATCGCCATGAGCAAGACGAACGACATCAGCAACGTGGTGGAGTTCGAGGAACTGGCGACGGAGCCAGGCCATGCACCGACGTCGATTAGGACCCTGAAAGTCTGAGACGCGGGGAAGCGCAACGCGGGGCGGTTCATCCGGGAGGATGGGCCGCCCCTCTTTTTGTAGGCGCAAAGCGCCACAAAAAGGGGCGCGGGGAACTGCGCGACCAGCCACACACAACCCGCACCCCGCAATCAACAGAACCCGGCAGGACCTACACGGCCCCGCAAGTGAACCCGCCCCCAGACCCCCCACCCCAGGACTGCGGCACCCCCTGGTCAGCTGTCCCACCCCGACCGATCAACCCCGCCGCCTCTGCAAAACGCGGCACAAGCGAGACCAACGCCTTGTCCCCGTACAGGGCAACCGCAAGCAGAACCTCATCCGGCGACAGGGACACACCCTCCCGCCCTACAGGCAACGGGAGTTGAACACGCAGCGACTTCAACAGCACACGCGCAGCGCGGGTACGCACCCACGGAAGCCCGCGCAGCAACCCCGCTGCCATGAGATCCCCACGCAACTCCCCAAGCGCCTCGCTCACACCCCGCCGATCAAGCAACTCACGCACACCCGCCGGACGGTAGAGCGCGGAGTGCACAGCCTTCGTGAGGCGAGGAAGGGCCCCCGCCCCCGCGGACACCCCCGACGTCCGCATCGTGCCGCGCCGACCGGCCCGCACCTCACCCCGCAGATGCAGCGCGAGCACGGCCACGGTGACCGCCGCGCGGGAACCGCCCCGCAGCAGCGCGACCTCGTGCGGCTGGAGCCGGATCGTCGGACCACCGCTCATGACACCCCCTGATACGAGGCCCGCCGCCCCCGTGCCGGCGGGCCTCGTGTCACGAATGTGCCCGTGTTCAGGGGTGGTTGAAGCCTCGCGAGGGGAGTTCAGAGGTCTATTTGAGGTTCACTGGCCGTGGTGTTCCGAAAGGCCCGGCCAGTCCTCGGGCCCGCCGCCCTGCCACTCGATCAGGTCGCTCTCCTCGACCTCGATCCGGTCCAGGTCGGCCAGGCGCAGGATCTCGACGACGTCGTCCAGGTGGGAGGCGATGCCGAGGGTCTCGGCGCCGGTGGTGACCCGGCGGGAGCCGTCCAGCGCCGGGGGGTGCACCACGATGTGGGGGTGTTCCGGTGGGTGTGCCATGCCTTCAGGCTGCTGTGCCTACGGCGGATCCGCACCCGGAAACGCCGAAGAGCGCCGGATACGGGACCGTCCGTATCCGGCGCTCGTCGTGGTGGCCGTCCGACGGCGCGAGGCTGGGCGCGACAGGACGTTCGCGCCGCCGGACGGAGTCTGTGGCCTCACAAGGGAGCCCTTTGGGAGCCCCTCTGCGGAGGCGTTCGGCTGGGACCGCGGCGGTCGCGACGGGACCGGGGCCCCCTTCCCTCAGGTCGAGAAGGAGGACTCGGAACCTTCACCACCGCACTGGCTCGCATTCCGCCGCGGTCCTGGCCCTGCCCGCGCGGTGCCGGTGACCACCCCTCATCCGGGTCGTCCGGCACACGCGGGCCGTCGGTGAGGTCAGTCCTCGCGCAGGGCGTGGACCGCCTCCTCCACGCGCCGGCCGTACTCCGGGTCGGCGGCGTGGAAGTGTGCGAGGTTCTTCTCGATCACGTCGTCGCGGGAGACCTGCGCGAGGCCGCCGGCGATGTTCGCGACGAGACGGGACCGCTCCTCGGGCGACATCAGGCGGTACAGCTCGCCCGCCTGGTAGAAGTCGTCGTCCTTGGTGTGCTGCGGAGCCTCGTGCGTGCCCGTGTAGCCGTTGACCGCGAGCGGGGCCGACAGGGCGCGGCCGGTCTCGGTCGGGCCGTCGTAGGAGTTCGGCTCGTAGTTCTTCGCCGCGCGGCCCTGGGAGTTGGACGCCATGAGGCCGTCCCGTCCGTAGTTCCGCACCGTCGTCGCCTTCGGGGCGTTCACCGCGAGCAGGGTGTGGTTGACGCCCAGGCGGTAGCGGTGCGCGTCCGCGTAGGCGAACAGGCGGCCCTGGAGCATCTTGTCGGGGGAGGGGCCGATGCCTGGCACGAAGTTGTTCGGGGAGAACGCGGCCTGCTCGACCTCGGCGAACACGTTGTCCGGGGTCCGGTCGAGGACCAGCCGGCCCACACGCTGGAGCGGGTAGTCGCGGTGCGGCCAGACCTTGGTGAGGTCGAACGGGTTGAAGCGGTACTCCGCCGCGTCGGCCGCCGGCATGAGCTGGACGTGCAGGGTCCAGGACGGGTTCACGCCCCGCTCGATGGCCTGAAGCAGGTCCGTCTGATGGGAGTTGGGGTTCTTGCCCGCGATCTCCGCCGCCTGCTCACTGCTCAGGCTGCGCACGCCCTGGTTCGTCTTGAAGTGGTATTTGACGAAGAAGGCCTCACCCTCGGCGTTCGTCCACTGATAGGTGTGCGAGCCGTAGCCGTTCATGTGGCGGTACGACGCCGGGATGCCGCGGTCGCCCATCAGCCAGGTCACCTGGTGCGTGGCCTCGGGGCTGTGCGCCCAGAAGTCCCATACGTTGTCCGGCTCTTGACGGCCCGTGAAGGGGTCGCGCTTCTGCGAGTGGATGAAGTCCGGGAACTTGACGGGGTCCTTGATGAAGAACACCGGGGTGTTGTTCCCGACCAGGTCGTAATTGCCCTGCTCCGTATAGAACTTGACCGCGAAGCCGCGCGGGTCGCGCACCGCGTCCGCGCCGCCGAGCGAGTCGGCGACCGTGGAGAAGCGCAGGAACAGCTCGGTGCGCTTGCCGACCGTGCTGAGGAAGTCGGCGTGGGTGAAGCCGGTGACGTCGTCGGTGACCTCGAAGTAGCCGTACGCGCCCGAGCCGCGGGCATGCACCACACGCTCCGGGATGCGCTCGCGGTTGAACCTGGCGAGCTTCTCCAGCAGGTGCTGGTCCTGGAGGAGGAGCGGGCCGCCGATGCCGGCGGAGGCGGAGTTCTGGTTGTCGGCGACCGGGGCGCCGGACTCGGTCGTGAGCACGCGCTTCGACATGGAGAGCATTCCTCGACATTTTGTTGAACTGGTGGACATGGTTCCGGGCCACGGCGGCGCCTGGGCGCGACAGGACAGATGTCAGC
>NZ_JBHXME010000225.1:0-14354 GCF_042721125.1 Streptomyces sp. NPDC058469 | reverse complement strand
CCTCTGGTGTTGCCACAGTTGGAGGGGTGGGGACCAGGTACGCGGCGGGCTGCGCCGTACCGCCACGGCCCGCTCCCGTTTCGTCGGCGAGTGCGGGCGAGTGGGGCGGAGTGGGGCGGAGTGGGGGGGCTCTCTGGTGGTCACGGGGCTTTGCGCGCGTAGTCGCCTGGCCCTTGTTCCACCAACGTGAAGGCGCGGGCGGCTCGTTCGGGGGCTTTGGCGGCTGCCGTGGTGACCGGCTCGGCTGCGTCGATACGGCGGTAGTGCTCCTCGATGAGGGCGTTGCGGGCGGCGCTGATCATGGCGGCGGAGACGGTGGCGAGCATGAGGTCGCTGGTCTCCTCGGCTAGGTGGGCGGCCAGGTCCCGGTGCCTTTCTGCGCGGCCAGGAACGCGCGCTCCATCAACACCGGTGTCCCCATGACGAGTTCGCGGAGCTGGCGGGCGAACGGTTCGCTGTGCGGCCCTACCGCCGGATCGCGGGTCTCGACCATCTCCAGGGACTGCCGCCGAAGTGCTCCTCCATCGGCGAGACCTTTCGGTGATCCGTCAACCGTTTGCTCAGACGGGAAGTTCGGTGATGCCGGGGGCGAAGTCGAAGTTCCCCACCCCGTTGTTCGCGAGGCCCACCGTGAGCAAGCCCGCCCCTTCCAGCCAGTGCGCCATTTTCAGGCCGCCGACGTCCAGCGGGCGCAGCCCGAGGCTCTTGATGAACGCTCCCACACGTGCCTTGGCCTGCGCGTTGTCGCCGGCGATGAAGACATCGGGCCGACCCTTCTCCAGGACATGTCGGAAGATGGTGTTGAACGCCTTCACCACGCTGGCGCTTGCCGGGGCGACCTTGGCGGCTTCCTGCGCGATGGAGGTCTCCTCGCGGTGGGCCAGCCCGTCGAACGTGGAGTTGAAGGGGTTGCTGATGTCGACGATGACCTTGCCCGCGAGAGCGTCTCCGTACTGGGCGACGACCGGCACGACACCGTCGTGCAACAGGGCCACGATGACGATGTCCCCGGCCGGGGCGGTGCCCCACTCTCCCGTCGTGGCGCCGCCGCCGAGAGCCTTGGCCAGGTCAGCGGCCTTGGACTGATCGCGGCCCATGACCTCGACGGTGTTGCCGCCCGCTATCGCCCGCGCGCCGATGGTGCGGGCCATGTTCCCGGTGCCGATGATGCTGATGCTGCTGCTCATGAGATGTCCTGCCCTGGTTGTGTGTTGTCCGGTTCAGATGGCGGTGGTGCCGCCGTCGGCGACGAGTTCCATGCCGTTGACGTAGCTGGAGTCGTCGGAGGCGAGGAAGAGGGCGGCGGTGGCGATTTCGTCGGGGTGGCCCATCTGGCCGCGGGGGATGAGGGACTCGAACTGGCGCTTGGTGGCCTCGTCGAAGAGTTCTTCCTGCTTGGCGGTGGCGACCTGGCCGGGGGTCAGGACGTTGACGCGGATGCGGCGGTCCTTGAGCTCGTTGAGCCAGACGCGGGCCCAGGCCTGCTGGACCGCCTTGCTGCCGGCGTAGACGCTCCAGCCGGGGAAGGCGCCGAGGGAGGCGTTGGAGCCGGTCATGAGGATGGAGCCGCCGTCGTTGAAGAGGGGGAGCGCCTTCTGGACGGTGAACAGGGTGCCGCGGGCGTTGAGCCCGAACCAGGTGTCGAAGTGGGCCTCGGTGATCTCGCCGAGCGGGGCGGGCTCGCCCCCTCCGGCGCTGGCCCACAGGACGTCGAGGCTTCCCTTCTCCCGCTTGACGGTGTCGTACAGGCGGTCCAGGTCGTCCAGGTCGGCGGCGTCGCCCTGGACGCCGGTGACGTTGCGGCCGATCTGCTTCACGGCCTCGTCCAGGGCGTCCTGGCGGCGGCCGGTGATGAAGACGTGCGCTCCCTCGTCGACGAAGAGCTTCGCGCCGGCCAGTGCCATGCCGGTGGTGCCGCCGGTGATGACCGCTACCTTGCCGTCGAGCTTTCCCATAGTCGCTCCCTTGGGTCGGTGGTGCCGTGTGCACCTGAGGCGACGACGTTATGTACACCGCCCTGTGTGCTTACGCTACGGGGCGGGCGGCCGGGACGCAAACTATGTACACCGGTCGTTACCCTGCCGGGGTACGATGGAGCCATGACGGAGTTGGAGAAGGGCCCTACGGGCCGCCGCCGCGGCCGGGGCGCCCGCGAGCGCATCCTCGGCGCGTCCCAGCAGCTGTTCCGCGAGCAGGGCATCAGCCGCACCGGCATGGACCAGCTCTGCGCGGCGGCCGAGGTGTCCAAGCGCACGGCCTACCAGCACTTCGGCGGCAAGGACGAACTCGTCGCCGAGTACCTGCGCCGGTTCGACCCCTCCGTTCTGTCCGGCGTGTTCGACCGCGCCGACCTCACGCCCCGCGAACGGCTCCTCGCGGCCTTTGACGTCCCCCCCACCACGCCGCTGTGCCCTTACATCGCCGCCGCCGTCGAACTCCACGACCCCGAGCACCCCGCATCCCAGTACGCACGCGACTACAAGAAAGCCGTCGCCGCGCGGCTCGCCGACACCGCCCGCGAAGCCGGCGCCGCCGATCCTGAACAGCTCGGCGAGCAGCTCGCGCTGCTCATCGACGGCGCCGCGGCCCGCACCCGGGTCCTCAACGCCGACGCCTTCCCCACCGCCGCCGCCATCGCCGCCGTCCTCATCGACAACGCCATCCCCGCCACAGCCGGCGATGACCGGCGACGGGAGGAAGTGCCAAGCTGACTTGGCACTCCGCGGCCGGGCTGGACGCGGTGCCGGTCGCGCGGCTGCACCCGCTGGTACGCGACACCAGCCGCCCGGCACCTGGCCCGCACCTGCCGGCTTTTACGGAACTGGCCCGTTTCTACGCCGGGCACGGGCCCGGTGGGGACATCACTGGGCTGGCCCATCTGACGGGGGCCACTCGCGCGGCCGGCGTGCAGGCCCTTGTGGATGCGACGCAGGTGGTGTTCTGGGGTGGGGCCGGGTTGATGGGGGTTGCTGCGGTGTTGGCTTGGCGGTTGCCCAAGTCCGGTGGGGTGGAGGGTAGTTCGGTTGTCGGTGGCGACCGCGCCGCCTATGTACGGACGTGAGTTACGAACGCGGTGAAGGCTTCTGGGAGGAGCGTGAGGGCGGAGCCGTTCGGGAGCTTGGAGTCGCGGACGGCGACGAGGGTTTGGGTGGGCGAGAGTTGGCGGCCTCGACGCAACTGCCGCCCGCGTCACTGCTGTACGAGGACTTGAACCAGGCCTCTTCTCGGGCCGGTTCGAGGGCATTGGGGTGGCTGCTCATGACTGTTCCAACTCTCGTGCTGCTCGTTCCAGGAATCGCGGCGTCTCCCGAGGCGCGGGAGCCTCGGCCCTCATCGCGTCGAACCTGCGGACGTAGCGCCAGATCTCAGTGTCCTTGTCCGAGACTCTCGCGCCCTCCGGAGTGTCCATACTCACCACGGTAGGCAGTGGCGGCGCAAAATCCATGAGGATGAAGTTCCCCGACGCCCGGTAGATAGGCTGGGACATCGGCAGGATCTGCACGGTCACGTGATCCAGCGAGGCCAGTTCCGCCAAGTACTGGTACTGCTCCCGCATGGTCTCGGCGCTGCCGAAGACCCGCCGTAGCGTGGCCTCTTCGAGGATCGCGTGGATCTCCACCGGCCGCTCGGAGCGCGTGATCACTTCCTTGCGCCGCATGCGAATCTCGATGTTCCGCTCCACGAACTCCGTGGTGCGCTCGTCGACAGGCTTCGCCGTCTCGAACTGGGCACGCGCATACGCCTGAGTCTGGAACAGGCCGAACATCACTTCAGGTTGGTAGACCCGGAGGATCTTGGCATCGCCTTCCAGGCCAACGCTCATGTTGAACCCGGACGGCATAAAAGTGCGGTACACCGACCACCAGCCCGGTTCAGCGAGTTCTTGTGGACGTCCAGCAGGAACGCCACGTCACTCTCGTCGCTCACCCCGTACCGCTTCAACAACGACTTGAGGTCCTGGACGCTGGGCAGGCTCGTCAACCCCCGCTCCACCCTGTGCAGTGTCGACTCGGAGACGCTCGTCCCCTTCACCGCCTGGCCCCTCGTGATGCCCCGGCCCAGATCCCGCCCCCGACCCCGACCCCGACGGAGCGAACCCCCGCCCCTCAACTCCCCACCCCCACACCCCCGTTCACCACCACCGGCCTCGGCGGCCCCTGGCCCCCCGTCACCTTCTGCTGCGTACCCCTCCCCCACACCAAAAGGCCCCACCCGTCGAAACGGGCGGGGCCTTCACAGCCGTAGAGGATGCCGTAGGGGATCACGCAGAGAGCGCCTGTTCCTCGCAGTCCGTGTCGGGCACGCACCCCGCCGCCAGTTCGTCCAGGGACACCCCGACCGCCGCCGCCAGCGCCGCGACCGTGAAGAACGTCGGGGTCGGGGCCCGGCCCGTCTCGATCTTGCGGAGGGTCTCCGCCGAGACCCCCGCCGCCGCGGCCACGTCCACCATGCTGCGATCGCCGCGCGCCCGGCGCAGCAACGCGCCGAACCGTTCCCCGCGCTGCCGTTCCCTCGGGGTCAAAGGAGTTCTCACCATGACCGTGATACTAATACCGGTATAGTAATTGGGTATCGGTGCGGGAGACTGGGAGTCGTAGGACATGGTGGAGATCAAGACGGACGCGGCGCTGGACGCCATGCGGGAGGCCGGGCGGGTCGTGGGGCAGGCCCTCGCGGCCGTCCGGGAAGCGGCCGGTGTCGGGGTGTCGCTGGAGGAGCTGGACGAGGTGGCCCGCACGGTGCTGACCAAGGCCGGGGCCGGCTCGCCCTTCCTCGGTTACCAGCCCTCGTTCGCCCCCACCCCGTTCCCCGCGGTGATCTGCGCCTCGGTCAACGACGCCGTCGTCCACGGCATCCCGACCGGTTACCGGCTGCGCGACGGCGACCTCGTCAGCGTCGACTGCGGCGCCGAACTCGACGGGTGGGCCGGCGACGCCGCCGTCTCCTTCATCGTCGGTACGCCCCGGCCCGCCGACGTCGATCTGATCGACGCCACCCAGCGCGCGCTCGACGCCGGTATCGCCGCCGCCGTCCCCGGCAACCGCGTGGGCGACATCTCGCACGCCATCGGCGCCGTCGCCAAGGCGGCCCGCTGCGGCATGCCCACCGACTTCGGCGGGCACGGCATCGGCCGCCGTATGCACGAGGACCCGCACATCCCCAACCGGGGACGGCCCGGCCGCGGCTTCCCCCTCCGGCACGGACTGGTCCTCGCCATCGAGCCCATGCTCATGTCCGGCGGACACGACGACTACTACGCCGCCGCCGACGGCTGGACCCTCCGCACCACCGACGGCAGCCGGGCCGCCCATATCGAGCACACCGTCGCGATCACCGAGGACGGGCCCCGCATCCTGACCCTGCCCTGACCCCCTGCCCCCTGACCTCAGCCTTCGCGGCCGGGGAGCATCGCCAGGGCCTTGGAGCGCTGGGCGACCAGGTCGTCGTAGGTGCCGTCGCGCTCGGCCCAGCGGTGCATGTGGACGCCCTTCACCAGGATCTCGTGGGGGGTCGGGTCCTCCGCGAGCAGGTCCATGACCTCCGTGGCGAAGCCGTCCAGCGGCAGCGCGTGCGGGTTCGCCTTCTCCTGGCCCGCGGTGGCTACGGCCGGGGGGACCAGCTCCACGACGTCCACGCCGGTGCCGTCGAGCTGCGCGCGCAGTGCCTCGGAGTAGGCGTGCACCGCGGCCTTCGACGCGGCGTAGGTGGGCATCGGCGGGAACGGCAGGAAGGCGATGCCGGAGGTGACCGTGACGAGGGTGCCGGCGCCCCGCCGTACGAGATGCGGGGTGAAGGCGTCGGTCACCCGGATCGTGCCGAGCAGGTTGGTGTCGACCGTCGTCCGCGCCGCCTCGAAGTGCGCGGGGTCGCGCAGGTCCTCCATGAGCATGACCCCCGACATGGTCACCACCGTGTCCAGTTCGGGGTAGCGCGCGAGTACGGCGTCACGGGCACGGGTGACGGAGTCGTCGTCGGTGACATCGATGGTGACCGTGCCGAAGCCTTCTCCGGCCAGCTGCGCAAGCGCCTTCTCGCTACGGCCGCCGACGGCCACCGTGCTGCCCGCCGCGGCGAACCGGCGGGCCAGTTCCCGGCCGATGCCCGAGGTCCCGCCGACGACGAGAACCGTGCGGTTGGTGAGATCCACGAGGTCTTCCCTTCACGTGGTGAGTGGTGCTGCCGTCGGTCGCCAGTCTTGGCGGGATCCGCCCGGTGGGGCAGTGCCCCCTTCGGCCGGGGGCCTGTCAGGGCCCCCGCTGAGATCCGCTCGCCGCATTACCGTGTCGACATGGGTGTCTCCGCGAACGACGAGGAATCCGGCAACCGGCTCGGGAGCTATCTCCGCGCCCGGCGAGAGCTGGTCTCCCCCGCGCAGGCGGGGATCCCGGCCGGCGGCAACCGCCGCGTGCCCGGACTGCGCCGTGAGGAAGTCGCCCTGCTCGCCGGAATCAGCGCCGACTACTACCTGCGCCTGGAGCGGGGCCGCGACAAGAACCCCTCGCCCCAGGTCCTCGACGCACTCGCGCGCGTCCTGCGGCTGGACGACGTCGAGCGGACGTATCTGCTCGGCCTCGCGGCGGCCCGCCCCAGGGCACCGCGCCGCAAGCGCCCCGAGCACGTACCGGCGCGGGTGCACCAGCTCCTCGCCCATCTGCAGATCCCGGCGTTCGTCGAGGGCCGCGCCTTCGACGTCCTGGCCTCCAACCCCATGGCCGTCGCGTTCTCCCCGCGTCTGCGGCCCGGCCAGAACCGGCTGCGCTCGCTCTTCCTCGACCCCGAGGAACAGGCCTTCCACCAGGACTGGCCGCAGGCCGCCGCCGGCTTCGTCGCCGCGCTGCGCACCACCATCGGGGACGACACCGACAACCCCCGGTTCGTCGAACTCGTCGGCGAACTCGCCCTGTCCAGCGCGCGGTTCCGCACCCTGTGGGCCCGGCACGACGTCCGCAACCTCGACGGCGGCACCACCACCGTCCACCATCCCGTCGTCGGCGACCTACGGCTGCACCGCGACAAACTCCCCGTCGAGGACGTCATCCTCGTCGTCTACTACCCCGACAAGGACACCGACAGCGACGAGAAGCTACGGCTCCTCACGACGCTCGCCCTGCCCGATTCGACGGGGACGAACTGAGCGCATGAAAAAGGCGTTCGGGGGACGGTCACCGCGACCGTCCCACGAACGCCCTCTCCGTACGTGGGTGTTACGCCAGCAGCGCCGGAATCGTCCCCTCGTGCGCCTCGCGCAGCTCCTCCAGGGAGAGTGCGAACTCGCCCTGTACGTCCACCACTGCATTTGAATCAGCCACAGTGCCGTCGACGACACCGATGCGCGTGACCGGGAGACCCCGCGCGCCGCACATGTCGTTGAAGCGCAGCTCCTCCGAGCGAGGGATCGCGACCACCGCGCGGCCCGCCGACTCCGAGAAGAGGAACGTGAACGCGTCGAGACCGTCCGGGACGATCAGGCGTGCGCCCTTCTCGCCCAACAGGGCCGATTCCACTACCGCCTGGATCAGACCGCCGTCCGACAGGTCGTGCGCCGAGTCGATCATCCCGTCGCGGGACGCGGAGATCAGGATCTCGGCCAGCAGCCGCTCCCGCTCCAGGTCGACCTTCGGGGGCAGGCCGCCGAGGTGGTCGTGGACGACCTGCGACCAGGCCGAGCCCCCGAACTCCTCACGCGTGTCGCCGAGAAGGTAGAGCAGCTGCCCTTCCTCCTGGAAGGCGACCGGCGTGCGACGCGCCACGTCGTCGATGACTCCCAGCACCGCCACGACCGGGGTCGGGTGGATCGCCACGTCGCCCGTCTGGTTGTACAGGGAGACGTTGCCGCCCGTCACCGGCGTGCCCAACTGCTGGCAGGCGTCGGCCAGTCCACGGATCGCCTCCGCGAACTGCCACATCACCGCCGGGTCCTCGGGCGAACCGAAGTTCAGGCAGTCGGAGACCGCGAGGGGCTTCGCGCCCGTCGTCGCCACGTTGCGGTAGGCCTCCGAGAGCGCCAACTGCGCACCCGCGTACGGGTCCAGCTTCGCGTACCGGCCGTTGCCGTCCGTCGCGATGGCGACCCCGAGGCCGGTCTCCTCGTCGATGCGGATCATGCCCGAGTCCTCGGGCTGCGCCAGCACCGTGTTGCCCTGCACGAAGTGGTCGTACTGAGACGTGATCCACTTCTTGGACGCCTGGTTCGGCGACGACACCAACGCCAGGACCTGGGACTTCAGCTCCTCCGAAGTCGACGGCCGCGCGAGCTTGTTGGCGTCGTCCGCCTGGAGCGCGTCCTGCCAGGGCGGGCGGGCGTACGGACGCTCGTAGACCGGGCCGTCGTGCGCGACCGTGCGCGGGTCGACGTCCACGATCTTGCCGCCGTGCCAGAAGATTTCGAGGCGGTCGCCGTCGGTCACCTCACCGATGACCGTGGCGATGACGTCCCACTTCTCGCAGATCTCCAGGAAGCGGTCCACCTTCGCCGGCTCCACGACCGCGCACATCCGCTCCTGCGACTCGCTCATGAGGATTTCCTCGGGCGAGAGCGTGGAGTCACGGAGGGGTACGTCGTCGAGCGTGACCGTCATGCCGCCGGAGCCGTTGGACGCCAACTCGCTTGTGGCGCAGGAGAGTCCGGCCGCGCCGAGGTCCTGGATGCCGACGACCAGCTTCTCGGCGAAGGCCTCCAGCGTGCACTCGATGAGGAGCTTCTCCTGGAAGGGGTCGCCCACCTGGACGGCCGGACGCTTCGACGGCTTCGCGTCGTCGAAGGTCTCGGAGGCGAGGATCGACGCGCCGCCGATGCCGTCGCCGCCCGTGCGGGCGCCGTAGAGGATGACCTTGTTGCCCGTGCCGGAGGCCTTCGCGAGGTGGATGTCCTCGTGGCGCATGACGCCGATGGCGCCGGCGTTGACCAGCGGGTTGCCCTGGTAGCAGGCGTCGAAGACGACCTCGCCGCCGATGTTGGGCAGGCCCAGGCAGTTGCCGTAGCCGCCGATGCCCGCGACGACGCCCGGGAGGACGCGCTTGGTGTCGGGGTGGTCCGCCGCGCCGAAGCGGAGCGGGTCGACCACGGCCACCGGCCTGGCGCCCATCGCGATGATGTCGCGCACGATGCCGCCGACGCCCGTGGCCGCGCCCTGGTAGGGCTCGACGTAGGAGGGGTGGTTGTGCGACTCGACCTTGAAGGTGACCGCGTAGCCCTGGCCGACGTCCACCACGCCCGCGTTCTCGCCGATGCCCACGAGCAGCGCGTCGGATTGCGGGGCCTTCTCGCCGAACTGGCGGAGGTGGACCTTGGAGGACTTGTAGCTGCAGTGCTCGGACCACATGACCGAGTACATGGCGAGCTCGGCGCCGGTGGGCCGGCGGCCGAGGATCTCCACGACCCTCTCGTACTCGTCCTTCTTCAGGCCGAGTTCGGCCCAGGGCAGCTCGACGTCGGGGGTCTCGGCCGCGTGCTCGACCGTGTCCAGAGGCGTCCGGCTCATGCGTTGACCAGCTTCTTGAGGATCGAGGTGAAGAAGGGGAGGCCGTCGGTGCGACCGGACCCGACGAGCGCCTCGACGGCGTGCTCGGGGTGGGGCATGAGGCCTACGACGTTCCCGGCGGCGTTCGTGATGCCCGCGATGTCCCGAAGGGAGCCATTGGGATTGACGTCGACGTAGCGGAAGACGACTCGGCCCTCCGCCTCCAGCTCGTCGAGCGTGTGCTCGTCGGCGACGTAGCGGCCGTCCATGTTCTTCAGCGGGATGTGGATCTCCTGGCCGGACACGTAGTCGCTGGTCCAGGCGGTGTCCGCGTTCTCCACCCGCAGTTTCTGGTCACGGCAGATGAAGTGGAGGTGGTTGTTGCCGAGCATCGCGCCGGGGAGGAGGTGCGCCTCGGTGAGGATCTGGAAGCCGTTGCAGATACCGAGGACGGGGAGTCCCGACTTCGCCTGCTCGATGACCGTCTCCATCACCGGCGAGAAACGGGAGATGGCGCCCGCGCGCAGATAGTCGCCGTAGGAAAAACCGCCCGGGAGGACGACGGCGTCGACCTGGTGGAGGTTCTTGTCCTTGTGCCAGAGGGCTACCGGTTCGGCGCCGGCGAGACGGATCGCGCGCTGGGTGTCGCGGTCGTCCAGGCTGCCGGGGAAAGTGACGACGCCAATACGAGCGGTCACTTGGCCGCCTCCGCCACTTCTTCCACCTTGACGGTGAAGTCCTCGATCACCGTGTTGGCGAGGAAGGATTCCGCAAGATCGTGGATGCGGGCGAGCGCTGCCTCGTCGACCGGTCCGTCAACTTCCAGTTCGAATCGCTTTCCCTGACGTACGTCGGAGATGCCTTCGAAACCCAGGCGTGGCAGCGCACGCTGGACCGCCTGGCCCTGGGGGTCGAGGATCTCCGGCTTGAGCATGACGTCGACTACGACGCGTGCCACTGGCACTCCCGGTGTTGTGGTGCTGAGCGTGTTCCTGCGGGTCTTCGACAGGTGACTTCAGACTACCCGCACAAAATTTCTACGCGGGTAGAGTTGTAGGAATCTACGTGAGGACCATCACGATCCGGTGTCGGGCGGGGGTCTTCACGAAAAGTTCAGGGAAAGATCCCGGATCGATCCCGGTTCCCTATTGCGCGGAGACACGCGGGAAGATTTAGTCGGGCTTCACATTGCATTGCCGGGCACTGTACAAATGAATTGGCAATAGCCGATACTTTGCCCAATAACAGGCGGACAGTCGACATCTCCGCACCTCCGTGGCGCCTCCGTGCACCCCTGCGGATAGTGCGGTTTCAGGTGTCGCACGAAGGGACCGATATTCGTGGCGCAGAAGGTCGTGGTCACTCTCTTTGACGACATCGACGGCTCGGAAGCGGCGGAAACGATCGCCTTCGGGCTCGACGGCAAGTCGTACGAGATCGACCTGAATCAAGCCAATGCCAAGAAACTGCGTAAGGCGCTCGCGCCCTACGTGGACGCAGGTCGCAAGCGGTCGAGGTCGGGCAAGGCCTACCGCCAGACCGAGGTCGCCCCCGACCCGGCGGCCGTCCGGGCCTGGGCCCAGGCGAACAAGATGGACGTGCCGGCGCGCGGACGCATCCCCAAGAAGGTCTACGAGGCGTTCGCCGCCGCGCGGTGACCGACGCCGTGTGAAAGCTGGGCCGACGGCCGGTCATCGGCCCCTCGGGGCAACCGACTTGCGCTGCACCCCTCCCGGTCAGCTAGAGTTCGGAGCACGCCGAGGGGCGAGGCCGAAAGGCCCAGCTCACGGAGTACACGCGGGTGTAGTTCAGTAGCAGAACATCCTCCTTCCAGGAGGAAGGCGCAGTGTGCAATTCCTGTCACCCGCTCTGCAGCATCACCGTTCGGACCACTGTTGTGGATCGGGTAGGCTGGTGCTCGCGCCGATCAGTGAGAGCTGGTCGGAGGCAATGCGGACGTAGCTCAGTTGGTAGAGCGCAACCTTGCCAAGGTTGAGGTCGCCAGTTCGAACCTGGTCGTCCGCTCCAGCGAAAGACCCCGGTCCAGTGGACCGGGGTCTTTGCTATGCCCGATCGCATCAACAGATCGTCCCCGTCTGACATTTGTCATGCCGAGTGATGACACCGCGCACTGCTGCCGAGCCTCCGCCGCGGCGACGCTGAAGTCATGGATACCAACGAACACGAACACGTGATTGAGGTCACTGACCTACGCCGTGTGTACGGGGGCGGGTTCGAGGCTGTGCGGGGGATCACCTTCTCCGTGCGGCGCGGGGAGGTCTTCGCGCTCCTGGGCACCAATGGCGCGGGCAAGACGTCCACGGTCGAACTTCTTGAGGGGCTCGCGCCGGCCTCCGGCGGGCGGGTGCGCGTCCTGGGCCACGATCCCCACAGCGAGCGGGCCGCCGTACGGCCGCGTACCGGGGTGATGTTGCAGGAGGGCGGGTTTCCGTCCGAGCTGACCGTCGCCGAGACCGCGCGGATGTGGGCCGGCTGTACGAGTGGGGCCCGGCCCGAGTCGAAGGCGCTCGCGCTGGTCGGGCTCGCGCGGCGGGCGGACGTACGGGTGAAGCAGTTGTCCGGGGGTGAACGGCGGCGGCTCGATCTCGCGCTCGCGCTGCTCGGGGAGCCCGAGGTGCTGTTCCTCGACGAGCCGACGACCGGGCTGGACGCCGAAGGGCGCCGGGACACCTGGGAGTTGGTGCGGGCGCTGCGGGACGGCGGTACGACCGTGCTGCTGACCACGCACTACCTGGAGGAGGCGGAGGGGCTCGCCGACCGGCTCGCGATCCTCAGCGAGGGCCGGATCGCGGTCACCGGGACACCGGCCGAGGTGACGGCGGGGCGGCCGTCGCGGATCTCCTTCGAACTGCCCGCGGGCTACTTCGTGGGGGACCTGCCGCCGCTCGGCGAACTGGGGGTCGTCGGGCACGAGGTGGCCGGGAGGGTCGTACGGCTTCAGACGCATGAGTTGCAGCGGGCGGCTACCGGGTTGTTGGTGTGGGCCGAGGGGGCGCGGATCGAGTTGCGGCGGCTTGAGGTGCGGTCGGCCTCGCTGGAAGAGGCGTTTCTGGGGATCGCCCGTGAGCAGGAGGTGGCTGCATGAGTGCGATGACGACTACTCCGGTCGGGCGGTTGCGGGCGCTGGGGCGGGCCGAGCTGGCGTTGCTGGGGCGGAACCGGAGTGCGGTGGTCACGGCGCTGCTCGTGCCGTTGGCTCTGCCGTTCAGCGTGCGGCCGGCGGTCGACCAGATGAACCTCAAGGGCGAGGGGCTGACGGTCGGCGCGGTGATGCTCACCGCCGCGATCGGGTTCTCGCTGCTCTTCGCCGTGTACTCGTCGTTGGTGAGCGCCTTCGTCTCGCGGCGGGAGGAACTGGTCCTCAAGCGGTTGCGCACCGGGGAGCTGGGCGACGCCGAGATCCTCGCGGGGACCGCGCTGCCGGCGGTGTGCGTCGGGTTCGTGCAGTCCGTGCTCCTGGCCGCGGCCTGCGTGCTGCTGCTCGACGCGGGGGCGCCCGCGATGCCCCAACTCGTCGTCCTGGGGCTGCTGTTCGGCCTCTTCCTGTCCGCCGCGCTGGCCGCCCTCACGGCGACTGTCACCAGGACGGCGGAGAGCGCCCAGGTGACCGCGCTGCCGGTGCTGTTCGCGTCCATGCTCGGCTCCGGGATCATCATCCCGCTGCAGCTCCTGCCCGACCGGGTCGCCGACGTCTGCCAGTTCCTCCCGCTCTCCCCCGCGATCCGGCTGATCAGCGGCGGCTGGAACGGCGACCTGTCCGGCTACGACGCCCTGAGCGCCGTCCTGACCGCGCTGGCCTGGACCGTCCTCGCGGTGTTTGCTGTACGGCGGTGGTTCCGGTGGGAACCGCGGCGCTGAGGTACGGGAAGCACGGGGAGCACGGGGAGCACCAAGAGATGCAGGCATCCGGTGGCTGGTGGGGGCGGAAGAGCACGCCCGGGAAGGTCGAGGCGTACACCCGGTGGTCCTTCCACTTCTTCGCCGTCGTCGAGGTCGCGGCGGTCGGGCTGCCGCTGTTCGCGCAGGTCGGGGTGGGGACCGCGACCTGGATGGCGACCGCCGTGACCGTGCACGCGCTGCTCTGTTCCGCCACCGCCTCCCGGGCGCTCGACTGGACGCGCGACCGGCGAGCGCGGCCCGTACAGCTCATGTGGTTCCTCGGCTCGGTGACCGCGCTGATCGCCGTCGTCGCGCTCGTCCTACGGGAACGGGGTCCCGGTGACGACCACGTGCGGGCCGCCGCGAGCACGCTCTTCGTGGGTGTGCTGGGCTTCGGCGCCGGGACGTTGACGCTCGGGGTGCGCGGGCAGCGGCAGGTCCTCGCGGTGGTGGCGGGTGCGGTCGGCGGCACGCTGGTCGCACAGCTCCCGCTGGGGGTGGCCGCCCCGGCCGCGCTCGGCACCGCGCTGGCCGTCCTCCTCACCGGCGGCGGCCTCGCCTTCACCGCCGCGTTCTCCGTCTGGCTTCTCGACGCCGTCTACGAACTCGACGAGGCCCGCGAGACCCGCGCCCGCCTCGCCGTCGCCGAGGAACGGCTCCGGTTCGGCCGCGACCTGCACGACGTGATGGGCCGCAACCTGTCGGTGATCGCGTTGAAGAGCGAACTCGCCGTGCAGTTGGCCCGGCGAGGGCGCACCGAGGCCGTGGAGCAGATGATCGAGGTCCAGCGGATCGCCCGGGAGTCCCAACGTGAGGTGCGCGATGTCGTACGGGGATACCGCGAGGCCGACCTCAGACTCGAACTCGCCGGTGCGCGAGGCGTGTTGGCCGCCGCAGGCATCGAGTGCGAGGTGACCGGCGACGCGGCGGGGCTGCCGGTCGAGGTGCAGTCGGCGCTCGGGTGGGTGGTACGCGAGGCGACGACCAATGTGC
>NZ_JBHXME010000224.1:0-14515 GCF_042721125.1 Streptomyces sp. NPDC058469 | reverse complement strand
CGGTCAGCCGGAGGTCCTTGGATCCGGTCAGCAGCGGGGACTGCGCAGTTGGGTTTGCCTGCAGCTGACTTGGCAGTACGCCGTAGGACTGGTTGGGGGTGGAGGAGGCCGTACGGCACTGGATTCGGCCGGACGGTGTGCCCGTGGAGCACGTGACCTTCTCGCACGGTGCGCTGGATCTGATCGGGCGGCTGCTGTCCGTGGAGCTGCGGCCAGGCGACGCGGTGGCCATGGAGGACCCCGGTTATCACCATCTGCTGGATCTGGTCACGGCGTTGGGGCTGCGGATGGTGCCTGTCTCGGTGGACGACGAAGGCATGCGTCCCGATGCCCTGCGCGCGGCGCTGCGGGCGGGTGTGCGCGCCGTGGTGTGCAGCCCACGGGCGCAGAATCCGTACGGGGGTTGCTTCTCGGCCGCGCGCCGGGACGCGCTCGTCGAGGTGCTCAGGGGTGAGCCGGAGGTGCTGGTCGTGGAGAACGATCACGCGTCCGCCGTGGCGGCCGCTCCCCTGTGGTCGCTGACGTCCGGTGGGCTCTCGCGTTGGGTGCATGTGCGGACGGTGAGCAAGTTCCTCGGCACCGACCTGCGGTGGGCCGCGGCGGCCTGTGATCCGATCACGCTGGCACGGCACGACGGGCGGTTGCTGCTGACGTCCGGCTGGGTCAGTCATCTCCTCCAGGAGACCGTTCACGGGCTGATGACGGACGACGGCACGCGCGCGTTGGTCACGCGCGCGCAGGAGGCGTACGCACTGCGCCGGGAGGCCCTCCGCGCAGAGCTGGGCGGGCGGGGAATCGTGGCGCACGGGGCGAGTGGGATGAACCTCTGGGTGCCCGTGCTTGACGAGTCCGCCGTCGTCAACGGGCTTCGGTCGTACGGCTGGTGGGTCGCCGCGGGGGCGCGGTTCCGGCTGTCGTCCGAGCCGGGCGTACGGATCTCCGTCGCCGAACTCGAACCGGCCGACGCGGCGCGGCTGGCCTCGGACTTCGCCGCTGTACTCGGCGAGTCCGAGGCCACCTATGGAGGGTGATCGACCTCTACGGGACGCCGATCAGGCGCGTTTGCGGGCGAGGTCCTCGTAGAAGCTCAGCAGGTCGAGGTTGTCGATGGAGCCCGGGTTGACCGCCTTCTCCAATGGGGTTCCTTGGAGAAGGCGTTTGACGGGTACCTCGATGCGCTTCCCGGTGAGGGTGTGCGGGACGCCGGGCACCTCGATGACCTCGTCGGGTACGTGGCGTGGGGAGAGCTGTTCGCGGATCGTCTGCTTGATGCGGTCGAGGAGGGCACCGTCGAGGACGGCTCCGGGGGCGAGGTGCACGAAGAGGGGCATCCAGTAGCCGCCGTCGGGCTGTTCGATGCCGATGACGAGGGATTCCTTGATCTCCGGGAGCCGTTCGACCGCTTCGTAGATGTCGGCCGAACCCATGCGCACGCCTTGCCGGTTGAGCGTGGAGTCGGAGCGGCCGTGGATGACGACGGAACCCCGGGAGGTCACGGTGATCCAGTCGCCGTGACGCCACACTCCGGGGTACGTGTCGAAGTAGCTGTCGTGGTAACGGGTGCCGTCCGGGTCGTTCCAGAAGTAGATCGGCATGGACGGCATGGGGTTGGTGACCACAAGTTCGCCGACCTCGTCGACCAGGGGTTCGCCGTTCGGGTCCCAGGACTGGAGGTCGGTGCCCAGGCCGGGGGCCTGGAGTTCGCCGATGTACACGGGGAGGGTCGGTACGGCTCCCGCGAAGCAGGAGCAGACGTCCGTGCCGCCGCTGACCGAGGCGATCCACAGGTCGTCGCGGACCTCGTCGTGCAGCCAGCGGAACCCGTCCGGGGGCAGCGGTGATCCTGTGGTGGCGACGCACTTCACCTTGGAGAGGTCGAAGTCGCGGGACGGGTGCACGCCGGCCTTGCGGCAGGCCATGACGTACGCGGCCGAGGTGCCGTAGAGGGTCGCCCCGGTGCGTTCGGCGATACGCCACTGGGCGCCGGTGTCGGGGTACCCGGGGCTGCCGTCGTACAGGACGATCGTCGTGCCCGTGAGGAGGCCGGAGACGAGGAAGTTCCACATCATCCAGCCGGTGGACGTGTACCAGAAGAAGCGGTCCTCGGGGCCCAGGTCACAGTGCAGGCCGAGTTGCTTGAGGTGTTCGACGAGGATGCCGCCCTGGGACTGGACGATGGCCTTGGGGAGGCCGGTCGTGCCCGAGGAGTAGAGCACCCACAGGGGGTGCTCGAAGGGGACCTCTTCGAAGACGGGCTCCACGTCGGCCGAGGTCAGGGACGACCATTCCAGGGCGCCTTCGGGGGCGTCGGTTCCCAGGAGGGGGATGTGGACTACGGCGCGCAGGGTGGGCAGTTCGCGGCGGAGTTCGGCGACCGTGTCGCGGCGGTCGTGCTCCTTGCCTCCGTAGCGGTAGCCGTCGACGGTGAACAGGACGACCGGTTCGACCTGTTGGAAGCGGTCGAGGACGCTGCGGGCTCCGAAGTCGGGGGCGCAGGACGTCCATACGCCGCCCACGGCGGCCGTGGCGAGCAGAGCGACTACGGCCTGCGGGATGTTCGGGAGATAGCCGCTGACGCGGTCTCCGGAGCGTACGCCGAGGGCGCGCAGTTCGGCGGCCAGGGAGCCGACCTGGCGGCGCAGCTCCGCCCAGGTGACCGGGCTCGGCTCATGGGTCTCGTCGACGTACAGGAGGGCCGGTTCGTGGGCGCGGGTCGCCGCCGCGCGCAGGGCGTGCTCGGCGTAGTTGAGGGTCGCTCCGGGGAACCAGTGCGCACCGGGCATCGAGCGGTCGCCGAGCACGCGCGCGTAGGGGGTCGAGAACCGCACGTCGAACCACTCGGTGACGGCCTGCCAGAACGTGTCCAGTTCGTCGACGGACCAGCGGTGCAGTGCCGCGTAGCCGCCCTCGGCGGGGGCCCCGTGGCGTTCGGCCGCCCAGGACTGGAACTTGGTGACCTGTGCCTGGGCGATGCGTTCCGGATCTGGCTGCCAGAGCGGCAGGGGGTTCGCGGTCGACATGGGGCGGCTCCCGGGACTGTGCGCGTCGTGTGCGTCGGTCGCGCACGTGCGGGGGTGTGCGCGTGACGCGGCTGACACGGACGATGCCATGTGATCGACTTCTACACCAGGGCGGGCTCCACATAGTCGGTGTCGTGAAGATGTGGTCCCACCACGGGTGAACGGCAGTTGAACGACACGGTTATCCGGGTCCTGTAATGGCAGGGTGAGCAGCATGGACGGTCGTGACCTGGTGCGTTCGGTGAAGGTGGTCGGCTCGACGGGGGCGGCGCAGGGTTTGCGTACCGTACGGGCGTCGTGGCGCAGGAGGCGTGCCGACGCCACCGGGCTGCCCTCGCGCGGGGCCGAGCGGGCGCGGGTACCCGGCCCGGTGCGCGAGGCCGAGCCGGGGCCCGGCGGCGGGGTCATCCGGTTCAGCCGTTCCGAGCTGCGCATCACCGTCGCCGCGAACGGGGCCGTCTTCTGGGGCTGGGACGGGGCCGGTCCCGAGCCGTCGTACGCGCTCGCCGGGCGCTGTCCCGAGCCGGATCCCCGGGCGGTCCTGGAGCCGGACAAGGACGGCGGCTGGCGGGTCGTGGCGGAGCGGGTGACGGTCGCCGTGTCGCGGCACGGCGCGGTCGAGGTGCGTACGCCCGGAGGTGTGACGCTGCGCCGGGATCTGCCACCGCGCTGGTGGGAACCGGTGGGCGGGGGCACGGCACGCTGGATGCAGCGCTCGGAGGTCGCGGCGGACGCCCGGTTCTTCGGGCTCGGCGGGCGCGCGTCGGGCCCCCGGCTGCGCGACGGGACGTACCGGCTGTGGAACACCGACCCCGGGCATGCCTTCGCGCCGGGTGACGATCCGCTGTACGTCACCATGCCGGTGCAGTTGGTGGTCGCCGACGCGGCCACGCATCTGGTGTTCCACGACACTTCCTGGGACGGCAGGGTGACGTTGCGGGAGGGCGAGGAGGGCGCCGGTTCCGGGCACGACCGGGCCGGGGCGTCCGAGCTGCGGATGGACGGGGGGCCGTTGCGCTGCTGGGTGGTGGTGGGCACCCCCGCGCGCGTGCTGCACGCCTGGGCCTCGCTCACCGGTGCTCCCGCGCTGCCGCCGGCCTGGGCGCTGGGTCACCATCACGCGCGGTGGGGCTTCGGCAGTGAGCAGGAGGTGCGGCGGATCGTCGCCGGCTACCACGAGCGCGGTCTGCCGCTGGACGCCGTCCACCTGGACATCGACCACTACGACGAGCACCAGGTGTTCACGGTCGACCACGAGCGCTTCCCGAAACTGCCGGTGCTCGCCGAGGAGTTGCGGCGGGACGGCATCCGGCTGGTGTCGATCGTCGACCCCGCGGTGAAGGCCGAGCCGGGAAACGCCGTCTACGACAGCGGGACCGCCGAGGACGCCTTCGTGCGGGACGCCTCAGGGCGGCTGGTACGGGGAGTCGTATGGCCCGGGGAGGCGGTTTTCCCGGACTTCACGCACGCGCGTGTGCGGGAGTGGTGGGGCGGGCTCTACAAGGAGCGGCTCGCGCAGGGGTTCGCGGGGTTCTGGCACGACATGAACGAGCCCACGTCCTTCGCCGCGTTCGGGGAGTCGACACTGCCCCGTTCGGCCCGGCACGACCTTGAGGGGCGGGGCGGTGACCATCGTGAGGCGCACAACGTGTACGCGCTGTGCATGGCGAAGGCCGCCTACGGGGCGTTGCGCGAACTGGCCCCCCAGGAGCGGCCGTTCCTCTTCTCGCGCTCCGGGTGGGCCGGGATGCAGACCTACGGGGGCACCTGGTCCGGCGATGTGGCCACCGGCTGGCCCGGGTTGCGGGCCTCGCTGTCGCTGGTCATGGGGCTCGGGCTGTGCGGGGTCCCGTACTCGGGTCCTGATGTGGGCGGCTTCGACGGGAGTCCGTCGCCCGAGCTGTATCTGCGCTGGTTCCAACTCGGCGCGTATCTGCCGCTGTTCCGCACCCACGCGAGCCTGCGGGCGGGGCGTCGGGAGCCCTGGGAGTTCGGTGCCGACGTGCTGGAGCACGCACGCGTGGCGCTCGTCGAACGGCGGCGGCTGCTGCCGTACTTCATGACGCTGGCCCATCTCGCGCGGCGGACCGGGGCGCCCTATGTGCGGCCCCTGTGGTGGGGCACTCCGGAGGATCGCGCGCTACGGGACTGCGAGGACGCCTTCCTGCTGGGCGACTGCCTTCTGGTGGCGCCGGTGCTCGATCCTGGATCGGACCGGCGTGCGGTGCAGTTGCCGAGGGGGCGCTGGTACGACACGGAGACGGAGCAGGTCTACGAGGGCCCGGCCCAGATTCTCGTCGACGCCCCGTTGTCGCGGATTCCGGTGCTCGCGCGCGCGGGTGCCGTGCTCCCCGTACGGGGCACGGACGGCGGCCTTGAGCTGGAGGTGTGGGCGCCCGCCCGGGGGCGGACCGGGGGCGGGCTGGTGGTGCCGGACGCGGGCGACGGTTGGGACGAACCGGAGATCGAGCGGTACGTCGCCCGCTGGCAGGGCCGGCGCGTGGTCGTGGAGCGGGAGCGGGAGGACGGCGTGAGCGCGCCGTCCTACCCGGTGCGGGTGCGAGGGCTCGGTGAGGGCTGACCTCAGATGTACCGACCTTCGAACCAGGCCTTGACGGCCACGGAGTGCAGCGGGAAGGCGAGTTCCTCCGGCCTGCGCAGGAGGTGCCAGCCCTCCGTCTCGTCGGTGACGCCGGACGTGGGCAGCCCCTCCACCGGGCGCTCGGGGAGGACTCCGAAGAGCAGGAGATGCCCGTCGGGCGAGCTGATGGCGTCGACGAGCCGTACGTCGCGGCTCGCGGCGTCGATGCCCGTCTCCTCCCTGAGTTCGCGGACGAGGGCCTGCCGCCAGTCCTCGCGGTCGTCGACGTAACCGCCCGGCAGGGCGACGCCTCCGCGCGCGGGGGCGACGGTTCGGGTGATGACGACCAGGGCGGTGCCCTTCGTGTCGTACACGGGCTGGAGTGCGACGGCTACGGGCAGCGGGTTGCGGTACGCGACGGTGCCGCAGGCCGGGCAGGTGCGGGGCCAGCCGGAGACGCCCTCTCCGTAGGGCGATCCGCACCTCGAACAGTGGGAGTTCGGCCCGGAGTTGGGGACGGAGGCTTGAGTTTCGGACACCCGGCGGACTGTATCCGATCAAGCGGAGGGCGTCTTTCCGGGGGCCGCGCGTGAACGGGAAACGGCCGGAACCACCCCCGTGGGCCCCGGCCGTCCCTCCCGGTATCACGACGCCGTAAGTGGCTCGATGGTTCACCGAAACGCCCTGCTCATTTTCCGTTGCCCGTGGCACACTTCTGACGTTCCGTCAGATCCAGTGCTGTGGAGGGACGTTGTCGCGGACACGCACACCTGTGGTCACCGATTGGTTCACCGGGGACGGGGAGGACTTCCGGCTGCTCGGCACGCGCTGCTCGGCGTGCGCCTCGGTCTTCTTCCCGCGTGAGGACGGCCATTGCCGCAATCCGGCCTGCGCGGGCGGCGAGTTGGAGGAGGTCCCGCTGTCGCGGCGCGGCCGTGTCTGGTCGTACACGGACAGCCGGTACCGGCCACCGTCACCGTATGTGAGCGATCCGGAACTTCCGTGGGAACCGTACGCGTTGATCGCTGTGGAGCTGGAGTCCGAGCGGATCGTGGTGCTGGGACAGGCGATTCCCGGGATCACCGTCGCCGATCTGACGGTGGGCATGGAGGTGGAGGTCGTCCCCGGTGTTCTCAGTGAGGACGCGGAGACGACCTGGACGACCTGGCACTGGCGGCCTACGGGGGTGACGGCATGACGGCGGATGTGGCGGTGCTCGGTGCGGGCATGCACCCCTGGGGCAAGTGGGGGCGCGGCTTCGTCGAGTACGGGACGGCGGCGGCCCGGGCGGCCCTCGCCGACGCCGGGCTGGAGTGGCGCGACGTCGGTTCGATCGTCGGCGCGGACACGGTGCGTGGCGGATATCCCGGGTATGTGGCGGGCGCGACGTTCGCGAAGGCGCTGGGGTGGCAGGGCGCCCGGGTGGCGAGCGTGTACGCGGCGTGCGCGTCCGGGGCGCAGGCCGTCAACGCCGCGCGGGCGCAGATCCTTTCGGGGCTCGCGGACGTGGTGCTGGTCGTGGGCGCCGATGCCGCCCCCAAGGGGTTCTTCCGGCCTGCCGGCGGCGAGCGGCACGACGATCCGGACTGGCTGCGCTTCCGGGTCCTCGGGGCGACGAATCCGACGTACTTCGGGCTGTACGCGCGCCGGCGGATGGCCCTCTACGGGGACACCCCGGAGGACTTCGCCCAGGTCAAGGTGAAGAACTCCGCCCTGGGTGCGCTGAATCCGTACGCGCGCTACCGCAAGCGGGTCTCCGCCGAGGAGGTCGCCGCCTCGGCGGTGGTCGCCGATCCGTTGCGGCTGCTGGACATCTGCGCCACCTCCGACGGCGGGGCCGCCCTGGTGCTGTCCAGCATGGAGTTCGCGCGTCGGCACGGGGCGGCGGACCCGGTGCGGATCCGGGCGGTGTCCACGGTGACGCCGCGCTATCCCAACACGGTGCTGGATCTCCCGGACATCGCCACGGACTCCGCGGCGGCGGTGGCACCGCCGGACGAGACGTTCCGGGCATCGATCGCGCGCGCGGCCTACGAGGAGGCGGGCATCGGCCCTGAAGAGCTCTCCCTGGCCGAGGTGTACGACCTGTCCACCGCCCTGGAGTTGCAGTGGTACGAGGACCTGGGGCTGTGCGGCGAGGGCGAGGGCGCCAAGCTGCTCCGCGAGGGCGCGACGGCCCTGGGCGGTCGCATACCGGTGAACGCGAGCGGCGGGCTGGCCTCCTTCGGGGAGGCGGTTCCGGCACAGGCGATCGCCCAGGTCTGCGAGTTGACCTGGCAGTTGAGAGACGACGCGGGTGACCGGCAGGTCGCGGGGGCGCGGGCGGGGCTCACGGCGAACCAGGGGCTGTTCGGGCACGGTTCGGCGGTGCTCGCCGTACGGTGACCGACGGCGTGTCCCGCACGCCGTGTGATCGGCCCGCAAGGCTGCGTGAACGTCTTATGAACTGGGCCTGGGCGTACGCCGGTGGCGTCATCATGCTGCCGTGCGCTCCTCGACGGACACTCTCCGCTTCGCCTTCCATCCGGTGGTCAATCTCACCACCGGTGGGGTCGCGGGGCTGGAGATCCTCGTCCGCCCGGAGACCGGGGACATCCTGGCCGAGGCCCGCCGCGATCCCGAACTCGACGGCAGGCTCTCCGTGTTGGCGGTCCGCGCCGCCGCGCGCAAGGAGACGCTGCTGCCGCTGCACATCAATGTGTTCGCCGGCACCCTCGCCGACCTCGGCGGGCTCACCCCGCTGCACAGCGCGGTGCGCGAGGCGGGACGGCTCCCGTGGGAAGTCACGATCGACATCGTCCCGCCGTACACGCACGTGCCCCAACGGGCGCTCCTGGAGGCGGTGTCCGAGCTGCGGGGCCAGGGGTTCCGGATCTGCGCGGACGGCGTCGGCGACGGTGACGTACCCCTGCGGCTGCTCACGGACCTCACGCCCGACCTGGTGAAGCTCGACGCGTCGCTGCTGGAGCGGCCGGCCGCGGTGCGGGCCATGCGGACCCTGTGCGAGCAGCTGGGCGCCCTGCTGTCCGTGGAGGGCGTCGAGACCGAGACGCAGTGCGCGACCGCGCGGTCGGCCGGGGCCCAGTTGGCGCAGGGGGAGCTGTTCGCGCCGCCGACACGGATTCCGACGGCGGACGTATACGTTCCGCCCCGCGCTCCCGGTCTCGCGACGACACCGCCGTCGGGGCCGTGGGTGCGGGAGTTCGTACGCCCGGCCGCGCTGCTGCCCGACACCGCGCCCGCCGGTCAGGTGCGGGCGCTGCTGACCGGCTCACCGGACGTGTCCGGGGTGGTGCTCGTGGACCGGGACGGGGTGCCCGTCCGGTCGGTGCACCGGTCGCGGTTCCTGCTGTCGATGTCGGGGCGCTACGGCCACGCCCTGTACGCCGACCGGCCCGCGGCCAAGCTCGGCGACGTGCCGCGGACGGTCGGCGTCGACGCGACCGCCTGGGAGGTCCTGGACGTGGTCGCGGTCGGCGACCGGGACCGTACGTCGGACGATGTGGCGGTGGTCGACCGGTACGGGCGGTGCGTCGGCGTCGTACGACTCGCGGATCTGGTGCGGACGTTGGCCGAGACCCGGGTGGAGGAGGCCGCGGGTCTCAATCCGCTGACCAGACTGCCCGGTTCGGACGCGATCACCGGTGAGGTGGACCGGCGGATCGCGGACGGGCGGACGTTCGCGCTGAGTTGGCTGGATGTCGACCACTTCAAACAGGTCAACGACGGGGCCGGCTTCGCGGCGGGCGACGAACTGATCCGCTCGGTGGCGCGGTCGCTGCAGCCGACGGCACACGGGCACACGCGCGTGGGGCACATCGGCGGGGACGACTTCCTGGTGCTCACCGATCCGGAGGGGCTGCATCCGCTGGCCGCTGCCGTGCTCGACGTGCCCTGGGCGGCGGGCGGCAGGGCCGTGACGCTGTCCCTGGCCACCGTCCTGTGCGTGCCGGGCAGTGTGACCGACCACCGGCAGGCGGCCGCGTGTCTGGCGCCGCTGAAGAAGGCGGCGAAGGCGCTGGACGGCACGAGTTGGGTGCTGGGCCGGGCGGGACGGTCCGAGTACGAGATCCTGCGCGGATCGCATGTGACGCCCGCACAGGCCCCCCGCACGGCGGCGGAGTCCCCCGGGCGCTGAGCGCGGCCCGGCGGCTTCCTACGGGGCTCCAGGGGCCGTCAGGACGGGTGTCACCGTTGCCGTCCGCGACCTTGACGCTCCACAGGCACCGGTGAACACTTCCCGGTGTCGGTCGACATCGCCGTACATTCTCGGCGTACCAGGCACTGCGCCGCGCCGGCTCCGCCTGCGCTCAGGCCCATTCCCCACGGGCGATTCGGCTGCGCCGGCACGCTCGTCACGGACGCCGGGCGGGGCTCGGGACCCTCCCTGCCTTCGGCTTAAGTCGCCAAGGGAACCGCACCCTGCACGGAGGACCGGGGCCGACCGTCCCGGGCGAGGGCCAAGGAGCCGCCATGAGCAATGGAGACATATTCCTCGGTGAGGTCATCGGCACCGCGATCCTGATCCTGTTCGGAGCCGGAGTGGTCGCCGCCGTCGTACTCAACTACTCGAAGGCGAAGGACGGCGGCTGGATCGTCATCGCGTTCGGCTGGGGCTTCGGCGTGATGGCCGGGGCGTACACCGCCGCACCGCTGTCCGGCGGGCAACTCAATCCGGCGGTGACGATCGGCATCGCCATCGACACCGGGAAATGGGACAAGGTCCCGTTCTACATAGCGGGGCAGATGGTCGGCGCCATGCTCGGCGCGGTGCTGTGCTGGCTCGTCTACTACGCGCAGTTCCAGGCCAACGCCGAGGAGGAGATGGCGCAGCCCACGCTCGGGATCTTCTCCACCACGCCCACGATCCGCAATGTGGTGGCGAACCTGATGACGGAGATCATCGCGACCATCGCACTGGTACTGCCGATCCTGGCCTTCGGGCTCACCAAGGGACTCGGCACGTCCGGCACGGCGGTACTGGTCGTCTCCTTCCTGGTGGTCGGCATCGGTCTGTCGCTCGGCGGTCCCACCGGGTACGCCATCAACCCGGCCCGTGACCTGGGCCCCCGCATCGTCCACTCGCTGCTCCCGATCCCGAACAAGGGCACCTCGGACTGGAGTTACGCGTGGATCCCGGTGGTGGGACCGCTGATCGGCGGGGCGCTCGCCGGAGTCATCTTCAACGCAGCCTTCTGACAACAGTCTTCCGAGAGCAGCCCTCTGAAGGATCCGAGGACACGACAAAGGGGTCGTCATGACGGACAGGTTCGTCGCCGCAATCGACCAGGGCACCACCTCCAGCCGCTGCATCGTCTTCAACCAGGACGGCGCGATCGTCGCCGTCGACCAGCGCGAGCACCGCCAGATCTTCCCCAAGCCGGGCTGGGTGGAGCACGACGCCACCGAGATCTGGTCCAAGGTGCAGGCGGTGGTCGCAGGGGCGATCGCCAAGGCCGGACTGCGCGCCGACCAGCTCAGCGCGCTCGGCATCACCAACCAGCGTGAGACGACGGTCCTTTGGGACCGCGCCACCGGCAAACCCGTGCACAACGCCATCGTGTGGCAGGACACCCGCACCGCGGCCCTGTGCAAGCAACTCGGCGGCTCGGACGGGCCGGACCGCTTCCGCGAACAGACCGGACTGCCGCTCGCCAGCTACTTCTCCGGCCCCAAGGCGGCCTGGCTGCTCGACAACGTGCCCGGCCTCAGGGACCGCGCCGAACGCGGCGAGATCGCCTTCGGCACGATCGACTCCTGGCTGATCTGGAACCTCACCGGGGGCGTCGACGGCGGCAAGCACGTCACCGACGTGACGAACGCCGGGCGCACCATGCTGATGAACCTGGAGACCCTCCAGTGGGACCCGTCCATCCTCTCCGCGATGAACGTCCCCGAGGCGATCCTCCCCGAGATCAAGTCCTCCGCCGAGGTCTACGGCACGGCGGTCGGCCAACTCGCGGGGGTGCCGGTCGCGTCGGCCCTGGGCGACCAGCAGGCGGCCGTGTTCGGGCAGGCCTGCTACGACGTGGGCACGGCGAAGAACACCTACGGCACGGGCAGCTTCCTGCTGCTCAACACCGGGAACCGGCCGGTGCCTTCGAAGAACGGCCTCCTCACGACGATGGGTTACAAGATCGGCAGTGAGGCGCCGGTCTACTGCCTGGAGGGGTCAATCGCCATAACGGGCGCGCTCGTTCAGTGGTTCCGCGACCAACTCGGCATCATCCGCAACGCCGACGAGATCGAGACCCTCGCCGCGAGCGTGGACGACAACGGCGGCGCGTACATCGTGCCCGCGTTCTCCGGCCTGTTCGCCCCCTACTGGCGCTCCGACGCGCGCGGAGTCGTCACCGGGCTGACCCGGTACGTCACGAAGGGGCACCTCGCGCGCGCTGTGCTGGAGGCGACGAGCTGGCAGACACGCGAGGTCGTGGACGCCATGTTCCAGGACTCCGGGGTGCAGATCACCACCCTGAAGGTGGACGGCGGCATGACCAAGAACAACCTGCTGATGCAGCACCAGGCGGATGTCCTCGGGGTGCCGGTCATCCGGCCCAAGGTCTCCGAGACGACCTGCCTGGGCGCCGCGTACGCGGCCGGGCTCGCCACCGGTGTCTGGAACGACCTGGACGAGCTGAAGTCGCACTGGCAGAAGGACGTCGAGTGGACGCCGTCCATGGAGTCGTCGGTGCGGGACCGCGAGTACCACAACTGGCGCAAGGCGGTGGAGAAGAGCTTCGGCTGGCAGGAGGAGGGCGACAGCTAGGCACACACGCGTGAGCGTCGTTCCACTGGGCACGCACGCGCGTGCCGGTGCACTGCACCAACTGCGGCCCGTACCCCGGTCGGCGGGGGTACGGGCCGCGCCCGCGCCTCAGCTGGTGACGCTCTGGCGGCGCTTCGCGCCGTAGGCCATCGCGTGCTGGACGACCTCGATGAGGACCTCCTTGACCGACGCGCGGTCGCGTGCGTCGCAGAGCATGAGGGGTACGTCCTCGTCGAGGTCGAGGGCCTGGCGTACGGCGTCCACGGGGTAACGGTCGGCGCCCTCGAAGCAGTTGACGCCGACGACGAAGGGTATGGAGCGCCGCTCGAAGTAGTCGAGGGCGGCGAAGCAGTCCTCCAGGCGGCGGGTGTCGGCGAGCACGACGGCGCCCAGGGAGCCCTCGGAGAGCTCGTCCCACATGAACCAGAACCGCTCCTGACCCGGCGTACCGAACAGGTACAGCACCAGGTCCTCGCGCAGCGTGATGCGGCCGAAGTCCATGGCCACGGTGGTGGTGTGCTTGCCCTCCACCCCGCTGGTGTCGTCGACCGGACGCCCTGCCTCGGTGAGCAGTTCCTCCGTGCGCAGCGGCCTGATCTCGCTGACCGCGCCGACGAGGGTGGTCTTGCCCACGCCGAAGCCGCCGGCCACCAGGATCTTGAGCGTGACGGGCTCGACCGGAGGCTTGCCTCGCTCAGAACGCCCGAAGATCATCGGTCTCTTCTCCTGCTTGATGGGGGTAGGGGGGTTGCCCGAGCCGCTCACAGCGCCCGGAGGCCGGAGATGACGTCGCGCAGAATACTCTCGTCCACCAGCTCGGCAGGCGGTACGGGACGCGACACATGGACGAGTTCCCCGTCCACGAGATCGCCGATGAGGACCCGTATCACCCCGATGGGCAGGTCGAGTTCGGCGGCGAGTTCGGCGACCGACTGGGGGGCGTCACGGCAGAGACCGACGATGTCCACGTGCTCCGGGGACAGCGTCTGGTCCGCTTCCGAGTCGTCCTCGAGGGACTCCGCGATCACCACCGCGATGAGGTCGAGGCGGTGCTGGGCCGCACTGGTGGTGCGGCCGCGCGTCATCGCGTACGGCCTGACGACCGGTCCGGCCTCGTCGTCGAACCAGTGGCTTCTTCCCTGACCGTGACCGTCTCCGCTCATGTCATTCCACTACCCGCCGGAGGACAGGTCGGTGCGCGGAGCGGCCCCCAGATGCACACCGACCCGCTTCACGAGCAGTGTCATCTCGTAGGCGACCTGGCCGACGTCCGAGTCGGCGTCCGCGAGGACGGCGAGGCAGCTGCCGTCGCCGGCGGCCGTCACGAACAGGAAGGCCTCGTCGAGTTCGACGACCGTCTGCCGCACGCTGCCCGCCTCGAAGTGGCGGCCGACGCCCTTGGCGAGGCTGTGGAAGCCGGAGGCCACCGCGGCCAGGTGTTCGCTGTCCTCGCGGGTCAGATCCTGGGACACGCCGGTGGCCAGGCCGTCGCCGGAGAGCACGATGGCCTTGCGGATGCTGGCGACGCGCTCGACGAGGTCGTCGAGGAGCCAGTTCAGCCCACGCTGGTCGGTGCTGTGGCCGGTCGCCTTTGGTGCGGTCATCGACCGTCCCCCTTAGTTCCTTGTGCTGTGCCGCCTTGAGCGTCGTCGCCCTCGGCGTTCTCCTCGCGGCCGCGCTGCCAGCCGCGCTGGAGCGAGGCCATACGGCTGCGCACCTCGTCGGCGTCGCGCTCGGCGACCTCCGCCGGGCTCGCGGCGCGCCGATCGGGGTCCTGTTTCAGCTGCGGGGCCAGGTTGGCCTGGCGTACGCGTCGGGGCAGCGCTCCGGTGCTCGGCGGGGTGTCGGAGTCCGGAGCGCCGGCCGCGAGCTCGGCACGCCGGGCGCGCCTGGGGAGGGCGGGGGTCTCGGGCGGCTCCCCGAGGCCGCGCCCCGGGGAAGCGGAGGGCTGCGCGGATTCGGCGCGACCGCCGGGCACGTCGGTACGGCGGCGTAGCGGCGTGTCACCGCGACGCCGGGCCGGGAGTGGTGCGGGGCCGTCCGTTTCCGATCCGCCCAGGCTGGCCGGGAGCTCGGCCTCACCGTCTGGGCCCTGACCGGCCCGGCCCCCAACCCGCTCGCCGAAGCCTCCGACCAGGCCGTATG
>NZ_JBHXME010000223.1:0-14521 GCF_042721125.1 Streptomyces sp. NPDC058469 | reverse complement strand
GGCGTGGGCCGGTGCCGGTGCCGGTGCCGGTGCCGGTGCGGGTGCGGGTGCCGGTGCCGACGTCGGCTCGAAGGTTGCCGGTGCGGATGCTGCCGTACCCCCCGCCACCGCTCACCTGCTCGGCGTCGGAGTAGCCCTTCCCGGCCCCCTCGATCACGCCCACGGCATCCTGCACCGGGTCACCGGATTCCCCGAGTGGGACGGGTTCCCGCTGCGGGACGCGCTGGCCCGGCGGCTCGGGGTGCCTGTTGTGGTCGACAAGGACACGAACGCCGCCGCGCTGGGGCTGGCCGTGGCCGGGGAAGGCGGGTCCTTCGCCTATCTGCACCTCGGGACCGGGCTCGGTGCCGGGCTGCTGATCGGCGGAGGTGTGCACCGGGGTGCGCGGACCGGGGCCGGGGAGTTCGGGCATCAGGTGATTCAGCTGGACGGGCCGCCTTGCGACTGCGGCAACCGGGGCTGCATCGAGGCCCTGTGCCTGGCCGCCGTTGCCCGAGGTGACCTGGATGAGGCGGCGCGGGTGCTCGGTGCGGGCGCCGCGAACCTCGTGGGCCTGCTCGACATCGACCTCGTACTGCTGGGCGGCCGCACCGTCGCCGCCGACCCGGAACCCTTCGTGCGCGGAGTCGCCGCCGTCCTCGACGAACGCGCCCGGCGCGAGGGTGCCCGCGAGGCCGCCGTACCCGTACGGGTCGCCCCCGGCGGGGCGCGGGGCGTCGCGGAGGGGGCGGCGCAGTTGCTGCTGGGGCCGCTGTTCGGACGGGCGGACGGGTAGGAGGACAGAGAGGCGGACCGGTGGGCGGGCGGTAGGTGGCCCCGGAAAGTGTGACACTTTCGCGAAATCTGTAACACTTCCGCCGAACAGGGGTCCCGCCGCGCCCGTTCGAGGCATTCGCGGCCCGCGATCGGCACGTCACCCCCGATCGGCGGCGCCCGTCCGGCACGCTCATGTGTTTATGCGACTGCCCCTGAGACCGCGCACCCCACTGCGCACACCGCTGTCCCTGTCCCTGTCCCTGCCCCTGTCCCGGTCACTGTCCCTCTGCCTCGCCGCAGCCGCCCCCCTCCTCATCACCGCCACACCACCGGCCCACGCGGCGAACGCCGCCCCCGCCTGCGCCGCCCCCAGCGCCCGCACCTTCCCCCTCACCACCCGCATCCACGACGGCCCCGACTCCTACGAGGTCGGCGGCGGCTACGGCACCTGGTATCTCGACCTCACCAACACCACCACCCGCCGCTGCACCGCGATCCACCCGGTCGTCGTCCTCGTCGACCAGCAACGCGCCCTGAAGCCGTCCCAGCCCAAGCTGGAGTTCTACGACGGCACCCGCCCGCGCCCGCACCCGGTGCACTTCGCCAGGACCGACGAGGCCGAACTCGTCGGCGCCTTCGACGACGGCTTCCCGGGTTTCACCGTCGACCCCGGCAAGACCCTCACGGTGAAGGTGCGCCTCGCCCTCGCCCCGGACGCCGTGGCGAACGAGATCACCGCCGACGCGGCCGTCGTACAACGCCATGCCGACGACGGGGACTGGATCGGTCAGTCGAACGACTACCGCTTCGACGTCGAGCCCGCCGACCCCGCCGACGTCCAAGCCGCCCCCACGAACCCCGCCACCTCCCCGGCCACCCCCGCCCCGTCCTCCACGACCTCGCCCCCCGCCGAGGACCTCTCGTTCACCGACGAACTCGCCCGCACCGGAATCGGCACCGAACACCTCGTCCTCGCCGCCATGTCCGTCCTCCTCGTCACGGCCGGTGCCCTGCTGCTGGCCCGCAGGCGCCGCTAGGGTCTGTCCGGCGGATCATTCCGAGACGCGGGTCTTGACCGCCCTCCCCGACTGCCTAAAGGGCGTGGGGGACCCCCATCGCGTCGCCGCCCTCCTCCGCCTTGCAACTGCACGCACCAAGACCCGCTCACCCGGGCTGATCAGGCGCCGCTGCTTTCCTCCGACCTGATCCGCCGGACAGGCCCTGGCACGGCCCGCCCCTTCTGCGACGATCTCCGCGTGGACTACCCGAACGACCAGGCCCCCGGCGCCCCCGTCCGCTCCGGCATCCCGGAGCACGGCCGCATCCCCAAGTACTACGCGGTCAAGGCACAGATCGCCGTGCTCGTCGACGAGTTGGGGGAGGGCGGCCTGATCCCCACCGAGCGCGACCTCTCCGAGCGGTACGAGGTCGCCCGCGAGACCGTGCGGCAGGCGCTGCGCGAACTCGTGCTGGAGGGCAGGCTGCGCCGGCAGGGGCGCGGCACGGTCGTCGCGGGTCCCAAGCTGGAGCAGCCGCTGTCCCTGGCCAGCTACACCGAGGGCGTACGGCGGCAGGGGCGCACCCCGGGCCGCAGCCTCGTCGCGCTCGACCGCTTCCCGTGTTCCGCCGCGCTCGCCGCCGAGACCGGACTGACCCGCGGCGAACCCGTCTGGCACCTGGAGCGCGTCCTGCTCGCCGACGACGAACGGGTCGGGCTCGAAAGCACCTACGTCTCCGTCGCCCGAGTCCCGCACCTGGACACGGACTTCGAGCCCGACTCCTCCTTCTACGGCTACCTGGGCGCCCGCGGCATCCACTTCGGCGACGCCGACGAACGCATCGAGACCGTGCTCGCCACCCCGCGCGAGGCCCTCCTCATCGGCACCCCGCCCGCCCTCCCGATGCTGCTGATCCACCGCGTGTCACGGGACACGGAGGGCCGCCCGCTGGAACGGGTGCGGGGCCTGTACCGGGGCGACCGGTTCTCGCTCACCGTTCACCTAACGAATCAGTAACGGGTCTAGCCCAAAGGTGAGACGTCGTTCAGGCTCGGATTGTGAGAGTGACAGTCGTCGGAGGCGGCGTGGTGGGCACCATGCACGCCTGGCAAGCGGTGGAACGCGGCCATGAGGTCGTACAGATCGAGCGCGAGGCGGAGGCTCGCGGCGCTTCGTCGCGCAACTTCGGGCAGATCTGGGTGAGTGGCCGCGCGGGCGGGGAGGAGCTCGAAACCGCCCTGCGGGCAAGGGAGTTGTGGGAGGTGATCGGCGCCCGTGTCCCGGGGCTCGGTTTCCGGGCCAACGGTTCGCTGACCCCCGTCCGGGGCGACCGCGAACTCGCCGTCGCCGAGGCCGCCGTAGCCCGGGAGGACTCCGCCGCCCGCGGCTACAAGCTCCTCACCCCGGCCGAGGCCCGCGCCGTGAACCCCGCCCTGCGCGGCGACTTCACCGCCGCCCTGTACTGCGAGCGGGACGCGGCCGTGGAACCGCGCACCGCCCAACTCGCCCTGCGCGCCGAGCTGTCGAAGTCCCCGAACTACACCTTCCTGCCGGGGCGCGAGGTCCGCGAGGTCGTCGGCGGGCACGCGGTACGCGACGACCACGGGGACGTGCACGCCTCCGACACGGTGATCCTGTGCACGGGCGCCTGGCTCGGCGGACTCGTTCGCGAACTCGCCGGACCCGAACTCCCCGTCCGCCGCGTCCGGTTGCAGATGATGCAGACCGACCCGCTCGGCGAACCGCTCACCACCTCGGTCGCCGACGCGGACAGCTTCCGCTACTACCCCGCCTACCGCGGCCCGGCCCTGGACCAACTCAACGCCGGACAGCCGCAGTTGCCGACCCCGGCCGCGCACGCCATGCAACTCCTCATGGTGCAGCGCGCCGACGGCGGCCTGACCATCGGCGACACCCACGAGTACGAGCACCCCTTCGCCTTCGACACCACCGAGGACCCCTACGACCACCTCACCGAGGTCGTCGAGTCGCTCCTCGGCCGTCCCCTCCCGAAGATCCGCCGCCGCTGGGCCGGCGTGTACGCCCAGTGCACCGACCCCGCCCGCGTCGTCCACCGCCAACAGGTGCGCGACGGCGTGTGGTTGGTCACCGGGCCCGGCGGACGCGGCATGACCTGCTCCCCGGCGATCGCCGAAACCACCGCGAACGAACTGGACTGGTGAGCCCCTCATGAACCGCGTGACACACGGCATCCGTCTCGTCGTCCTCGACATGGCCGGCACCACCGTCGCCGACGGCGGCCTCGTCGAGGAGGCCTTCACGGCCGCCGCCCGCCACATGGGAGAAGAGCCCGCAACCATGCTCGACTACGTCCGCGCCACCATGGGCGAGTCCAAGATCTCCGTCTTCCGCCACCTGTTCGGCGAGGAGTCGAAGGCCCAAGAGGCCAACAAGGCATTCGAGGCGGCGTACGCGGAACTCGTCGACGGCGGCCGGGTCGCGGCCCTGCCCGGCGCCCGCGAGACCATCGAGACACTCAAGTCCCAAGGCCGTACGGTCGTGTTGACGACCGGCTTCGCACGCACGACGCAGGACGCGATCCTGGCCGCGCTCGGCTGGCAGGACCTCGCGCACCTCACCCTGTGCCCCGCCGACGCCGGCGGCCGGGGACGCCCGTACCCGGACATGGTGCTGACCGCCTTCCTGCGCACGGCGGTCGCGGACGACGTACGGCAGGTGGCAGTCGTCGGCGACACCTCGTACGACATGCTCAGCGGGGTGCGGGCCGGCGCGGGTGTGGTCGCCGGTGTGCTCACGGGGGCGCACCGGCGCGACGCACTGAGCGAGGCGGGCGCCACCCACGTCCTCGGCTCGGTGACCGAACTGCCCGTACTTCTATAGGGAGTTCCCTAGATCAGGTCGACCAGGTCCGCGATGGAGTCCACGACGTTCGTGGGGCGGTAGGGGTAGCGGTCGAGGTCGGCCTTGGTCGTCAGGCCGGTCAGCACGAGGAAGGTCTGCATCCCTGCCTCAAGGCCCGCCAGTACGTCGGTGTCCATGCGGTCGCCGATCATGGCGCTGTTCTCCGAGTGCGCGCCGATGGTGTTCAGCGCGCTCCGCATCATCAGCGGGTTCGGCTTGCCGACGAAGTAGGGCTCCTTGCCGGTGGCCTTGGTGATCAGGGCGGCGACCGAGCCGGTCGCGGGGAGGGCGCCCTCGGGGGAGGGGCCGGTGTTGTCCGGGTTGGTGGCGATGAACCGGGCGCCGTTGTTGATCAGCCGGATCGCCTTGGTCAGGGCCTCGAACGAGTAGGTCCGGGTCTCACCCAGGATCACGAAGTCGGGGTCTGAGTCGGTCAGCACGTATCCGGCGTCGTGCAGCGCCGTCGTCAGTCCGGCCTCGCCGATCACATAGGCGGTGCCGCCGGGGTGCTGGTTGTCCAGGAAGCTGGCGGTGGCCAGGGCCGAGGTCCAGATGTTCTCCACCGGCACGTCGAGACCGATCCGGTTCAGCCGGGCGTGCAGGTCGCGCGCGGTGTAGATCGAGTTGTTGGTGAGGACCAGGAACGGGCGTCCCTTCTCGCGCAGCGTCTTGATGAACGCGTCCGCGCCGGGCACCGGGACGCCCTCGTGCATCAGCACCCCGTCCATGTCGGTGAGCCACGATTCGATGGGCTTGCGCTCTGTCATGGGTGGGCACTCCTGCGGTACGCGGGCATGTGGGGTGACCATGCTATGCACGTTCCGGCGCCGTCCCCCATACGGAGCAGTCGGGCGCGGCTGAGGATGCGGGTGCCCGTTCCGAGGAGGAGTCTCCAGATATCTGGAGGTTCACGATGGGTTCACTGAAAGTCACACTCTGTGCCGGTGCCGCAGTGGTCCTCGCGGCGCTCACCCCGACGGCGTACGCGGCGGACGGAGGCGGTGTCTCGGTGACCCCCGCCTCCCCGGCCCCCGGCGCCGACGTCGCGCTCAGGATCAGCGGCTGTGCCGGTACGACAGGCACGGCGGCCTCGGCCGCGTTCGTCGCCGACGCCAGACTGGTCGGCGCGGCCGGCACCCTCGCCGGCGAGACCCGGGTCCGCACCTCGCTGGAACCGGGCAGCTACGACGTGAAGATCACCTGCGGGAGCGTCACGGTGAAGGGCGCCATCACGGTCGTGGCTGACGCGTCCCAGTCCCAGTCCCAGTCCCAGCCCCAGTCCCAGCCCCCGTCGGCGCGGCCGTCCGCCCCGGCCCCCGCCTCGCCGGTCGCCCCCGTCCACGCGGGCGGCGGCGGTACGGCGCACCTCGCGGCCGTGGACGCCCGTGCGGCCGGTCCCGGTACCGCGCACGCGGTGGTGGGTCTCTTGCTGGCCGGTGTCGCCGCGGCGGCCGTGGCGCTGCGCAGCGCCCGCCGGAGCCGCAGGACGGGCTGACCGGCCATGTTCGATCATGACCGGCCCGCCGAGCACGAGCGTTCCTCCGGCACCGGGCGGCTGCTGACCGGGGTCGCCTGGGCCGTGCTGCTGCTCGGGCTCTGGCTGTGGGGGCAGGACCTGACCGACATCCGGCTGGGCATATCCGCGCCGACGACCGGCGACGTCGCGGCGGTCGGACGGCCCCCGGAAGCCGAACTCCCGCCCGCGGCCAAGCCGTTGGGAAACGCCCTGCCGCAGCGCCTCGACATCCCCCAACTCGCCGTCCAGGCACCGGTGGTGGCCCGCGGCCTCGACACGCAGGGCGCGATCGACCCACCGCCGTTCGACCAGGCGGGCGTGGTCGGCTGGTACGGGAGCGGAGTGCGACCCGGGGCCGCAGGTACCGCCCTGATGGTCGGCCACGTCGACACCGAGACCAAGCCCGCCGTCTTCTACAAGCTCAGCACACTCCGTCCCGGCGGGACGATCCGCGTGATCCGCGACGACGGCGAGGTCGCGGAGTTCACCGTCGACGACGTACGCGTCCTGACCCGCGCCCACTTCGACGCCCAACAGGCCTACGGCACACGGCAGTCGGGCCGCGCCGAACTCCGCCTCATCACCTGCGGCGGCACCTTCGACCGCGCCAGCCGCAGCTACACGGCGAACGTGATCGTGTCCGCCTACCTCACCGGCACCGGACTGTGACAACCGGGCCCGGCCGACGACCTGCTCCCCCCTGAAGCCGCCGACCGGGCTGGTCCTCAACCGCACGCGCACGGGCTGCGGGAGTAACCCGGCGAACGGCGCGGGAGGTCTGGAAAACCAGTGGTCGAGGATGTGGACTTGACCGGGGGCTAGGGCCGTTGGGAAAGACTCTAGAACGAATGTGCGTCCGGGCCTAGAGGGCAAATGACGCCATGTCTCACAACAGTTGCTCTCTGTCATATGCACTGGTCACTGTCGCTCCGACAGGTCCCGTACCGATCTACGGACAAGCCCCGTACGGATCTACGGACAAGCCCTTACGGATCCGTGGACAAGTCCCTTACGGTTCTACGGCCTTGGGCCCAGTTCGGCATCGTCCAGGCCCCCCTCGATCAACGCCCGCGCGACCCGGTCCAACGGCAACCGGCGCCGCCGCGCATGCCCGCGCAGCACGATGAACGCTTCGTCGGTGCCGACCTGCCAGCGCTCGGCGAGCATCCCCTTGGCCTGCTCGATCCGCACCCGGCTCGACAACGCCTCCTGCAACTGCCCGGCCAGGGAACGGGATTGGGCATACGCGCGATGGTTCTGCAGGCCCAGAGCGGCGGCGTCGGCGAGCGCCTGCGCGATCAACAGCTCCGAACGCCCGCCGTCCGACCCGGGATTGGGCAGCGTCGGCACGAACACGTTGATCGCGCCGAGCAGGGCGTCCCGTCGGCGCACCGGCACCGCGAAGGTCGCCACGACGCCGTGCCGCAGGGCCCGTTCGGTGAACTCCGGCCAGCGGGCGGCCGCATGGGCCACGCTGATCGACACCGGCGGAACGGGGCGCCCGGAGCCGTAACTCTCCAGACAAGGCCCGCCGCTGTGCTGGGCGGCCAGCAGATCGAGAGCCACCTCCTCCCGGCCACCGCACCTGCTCCCGGCCAGCGACACCGTCTCACCGCCGTCGATCAGCATGATCCCGGCCGCCCAAGCGGACAGCAGCTCCACGCAGCGGTCGGACAACCGCCGCAGATAGTCCCCGGTGTCGAAGGTCTCCGTCAGGGTGTCGGCGGCCTCCACCAGCGCCGCGGCGAGCCGGCCCTCGCGGGTCGTGTGGTGCATGACGGCCACCTTCTCCCTGCCCCGGAAACCGAGCCCGCCGGGCAGACCCTCCAGGCCCGCGCTTCTACCCGTAGGGACGGAGGTGTAACAGCCCGCCGACAACACCCGGGCGTTCTCGTGGGCGGCACGCCGCGTATGTCACGATTGACCCTTGGATCGGTACAGCCAAGGGGGAGTTGGATGTACGGCAGCCAGGGGACCCCTGTCTCCTTCGGCACACGGACGTCGGCGCTCGTCCTGGGGGCGGCACTGCTGATGGCGGGGTGCTCCTCCTCGGGGGACGGAGACAAGAAGCCCGACGCGGGAGCGAAGATCACCCAACAGCCCAAGGGGGCCGACCCGATCTGGGTCAACCCGGACACCAACGCGGCCCGCCAGGTGGCCACTTACGTCAAGGCAGGCAAGACGGCCGACGCCGAGCAGATCCGAAAGATCGCCGAGCAGCCGACCGGCGAGTGGATCGGCCCGGAGAACCCGAAGGCGGAGGCCCAGGGCTTCACCGAGGCCGCCGACCGGGCCGGCCGCACCGCACTCCTGGTCCTCTACAACATCCCGCACCGCGACTGCGGCCAGTACTCCCAGGGCGGCGCGGGCGACGGAGACTCCTACCGAGCCTGGATCGACGCGGTGGCGCAGGGCATCGCAGACCGCAAAGCCACACTGGTCCTCGAACCGGACGCACTCCTGCACTTGGTGGACGGTTGCACCCCGGCCCAGTACCAGGCCGAGCGCTACGACCTCCTCGCCTACGCGATCACCAAGCTCAAGTCCCTCAAGAACACAAAGGTCTACCTGGACGCCGGAAACGCGGGCTGGGGCCGCCCCGACGAGATCTACCAGCCCCTCCAACGAGCCGGCATCACGAAGGCCGACGGCTTCGCGGTGAACGTCTCCAACTTCTACTCCACCCAGGACTCCATCGCCTACGGCAAACAGCTCTCGGCAAAGACCGGCAACAAACACTTCGTGATCGACACCAGCCGCAACGGCAACGGACCGTATACGGACGGTGGCACAGACGAGAACTGGTGCAACCCCCCGGGCAGGTCCCTGGGCGAAACCCCGACAACAAAGACCGCAGACCCCCTCGTGGACGCCTACCTGTGGATCAAACGCCCGGGAGAATCAGACGGCGAGTGCAAGGGCGGCCCGAAGGCGGGCCAATGGTGGCCAACCTACGCTCTGAAGCTGGCGCAAGCCTCAACCCCCTAAGGGGCGCGGGGCTGTATCAATTCGCGGTTCCGCCGCGTGGGCGCGACCAGCCACAGCGCTCCCGCACCCCAAACACAAACCCGCGGGAGCGCTACGGCACCTTCACCCACACCGCCTTACTGGGCGTCCCCTGATCGTCATCCACAAACAGCATGTACCACCCCGACTGCACCAGATTCCGATCCTTCGGCACAGTCACCGTGACCTTGTCCCCGGACGTCTTGAAGTCCAACGCGATGGACCGCTGATCAACATCCGTGACATGCGTGGACGCACTGGGCCGAATCAACCGCACCTTCTTGATCGAAGACGCATGTGCCGAGGTGAACGTCCCCGAAGCCCCCCGAGCAATGGACTTCGGCCCGCCAGAAATATCCGGCCGAGAATCCCGGTAAAGATACGGCGGCGTATAAATCTCGATCCGCTGCTCAAAAACCCCCGGCTTCGTGTCCGCCTTGTCCGCATACAGCGGATTGGACCCGAAGAACATCACCCGCCCGTCCGGCAACAGAATCGACCCGGAGTGATAGTTCCGCCCCACCAGCGGATCGGCGACCTCCTCAAAGCTGTTGGTGTCAGGGTGATAGAGCCGCGCCTGAAGGATGTCGGACTCACCACGCCCCCGATAATCCTCGGACCCGCCCGACACCAGCAGCGTGTCATCAGGCAGGATCGAGGTCTGTGGATACCGAGTCCCCTTCTCCAACGAGGGCCCGTCCACGAACGTCGGATTCGCGTCCTTCAGATCGACGAGCCGAGTCCTGGCGGTCGACAACTTCGACTCCCCAACCCCTCCACCTCCGATCACCATGTACTTCTGGTCCTGCGCCGGAGGCAGCAGCACGGTCGCCGAGGTCTCCAGCAGGTTCGGATCACTGAGCCCCGGCACCTTGGTGAACGCGTTGGTGTCGACGTCCCAAATCCCGGGATCACGCCCCACGTTGTCCGGCCCGTACCCCGCATTCGACCCCGAGTAGAACAGCTTCCCGTTCTCCATCAGGAACAGCGCCGGATACGTGGGGAACTGCCGCTTCGTCTTCGTGTACGTCCACTTCTTCGTGGCCGGATCAAAGATCTCGTTCTTCCCCGGCACCAACTGCCCGATGTCATCGAGCCCGGAAACACTGAGCACCTTGCCGTCCGACAGCGTCGTCAGCGTCGGATACCACCGAGCCTCGTTCATCGGATCGACCTTGATGTACTTCTCGGCGACCGGATCGAACTCGTACGCGTTCTTGATCCCCTCGAAGTCCCGCTTGTCCAGCCCGAACTTGTTCCCGATGCCATACGTGTTGCGCTCGTCGGCGCCGGTCAGCCCCTGGACGCGGTAGTTGTCCTGGGTCCCGGTCTCGTACTTGGTGCCCTCCTTCGGCGCCTCGACGACGACCCGGGCGTAACCGGGGTTGTTCCGCAGGAACTTGCCGGTGTTCTTGTCGAACACCTTGGTCGCGCGCGGGATCAGCGTCGAGTCCGTGGACACGAAGGACTTGGCGTTCGCCTTGCCGGTGAACCTCGTGCCCTTGGGCAGTGTGATCGGCCTGTCGGGGTTCTCGTTGTAGAGGATCATGACGCCGCCGGCCTTCTTGACGTCACCTTTCAGCTTCTCGTACTTCTGGGTGCCGCCCGCGATGAGGATGTTGCCGTTGGCGAGTTGGGTGTGCCCCGTGCAGAACAGGTCGGCAGGAGTCGGAATCTTCTTGATGGTCCCCTTCACCGGGTCCCAGATCCGCGACTCGAACTTCTTGGCGTTGAAGTTGTCCTGGTTGTTGCCCGAGCCCGCGACGAGCAGCACCTTCCCGGTGTGCAGGAGCACCGCGTGAATGGTGTCCTGCCGGTACTCCTTCGGGAAGTCGATGATGTCCCAGTGGCCGTTGTCGGCCTTGTACTCGGGCTTGTTGATGACGTACTGGTGGTATCTCTCGGTCCCGAATCTGTACAGCCAGGGCCCGTTCATCCCGGCCAGGGCAAGTACGACCACCGTGCTGATCGCGAGTCGACGGGCACGGCGCCGGCCGGCTTCCTTCATTCCTTACGTCCCCCCAGTCCACCGAGCGCGATCTGCATGGTCTGCTCGCCACCGCTGTTCGAGGCCGCCCAACTGGGCTTCTGCTGCGGGCCATGCGGAGCGTGCGGGGCGTGCGAGGCCGGCAGTGGCTGTGGCGGCGGGACGGCGTCCTGCGGCTCGGCCGGGACGACGGGCGGCTGCCTCTTCTTCTCCTGGCGCAGCATGTACCGCCAGGCCAGGATCGGCGACGCGGTGATCAGCAGGGCGAACGTGGCCCAGGTGATCATCGCCGGGTGGGAGTGCCCGTTCTCGAACCCGGCGATCAGCGACCCGGCGAAGACCAGGATGAAGAACCAGTGCACCCGGAACGTCCCGAACAGCGTGTCGGGGCTGGCCGAATCACCCTTGGGCGTGACCACGAACTTGCTCTTGCGGCGCAGTACGGCGTCCAGCAGCGAGCGGGCGTATATCGGCGCCGACAGCGCCGACATCACCATGCCCGCGACCCCGCCCGACCCCTCCGGTTCGTGCGGGGAGACGTTGTGCCGCCGGTTCCAGATGTACAGGCCGATCTGCAGCGCGGACGCGTTGCCGTAGAGCATCAGCCACACGGTCGGGTCGATGTTCACACCCGAGGCGCCCATGCCCAGGAACAGCGCACAACTCAGCGCCGCCAGTATCCAGTTGAGGGCCGACATCGGGTAGAAGATGATCATCATCGTGTAGTTGAAGAGCTTGCCCGGAGGCATCGAGAAAAAGCCCTTCCAGTACTGCTTCAGGATCGTCTCGTACGTCCCCCGCGACCACCGGAGTTGCTGCGTGAAGAAGTCCGTCCAGGCGCTGGGCCCCTCACCGACCGCGAGCACGTCCGGCGTGTAGACCGACTTCCACTTCTTGCCGGTGACCGGGTTCTTGGCGCGGTGCATCTCGAAGCCGGTGGCCATGTCCTCGGTGATCGAGTCGTACAGGCCGCCGATCTGCTGGAGTGCCTTGATCCGTACGGCATTTGACGTGCCGACGAACATCGGCGAGCCGTAGCGGTTGCCGGCCCGCTGGATCAGGGCGTGGAAGAGGAACTGCTGCGACTCGGCGGCCTTGGTGACCGGGCCCTCGTAGTTGCCGTACACCTGGGGGCCGATGACGAAACCGACGTCCGGGTCGCGGAAGAAACCCAGCATCCGCTCCAGGTAGTTGGGCAGCGGCACATGGTCGGTGTCGACGGAGGCGAAGTAGTCGTACGCGTCGCCGTGCGCCTCCAGCCAGGCGTTGTAGTTGCCGTGCTTGGTCTTCGCGCGGTGCGCGCCCTTGGGCTGGTTCCAGCGCTCAACTCCCTTGCGGGTGAAGTGGTGTACGCCGAGCCGCCCGCAGACGGCCTTGACCTCGGGGTCGTCGCCCTCGTCCAGCAGCCACACGTGCAACAGACCCCGGTGGCGCAGCCGTACGGCCGCCTCCAGGGTCTTGGTGACCATCTCCAGGGGTTCCTTGCTGGGCACGAACGTCGTGATGAACGCGACGCGTGTGCCGGTCTCGGGCACCACCGGGACCGGGTCGCGGGCGACCAGCGTGGCGTGCGCGTTGGACAGCACGTTCATGCAGCGGAAGAACTCGATCAGACCGATCGCGACCAGCATCACGATGTCCAGCGCGGGCAGGAAGTCGTAGGCGGGATAGTCGCGTTGGGTCCAGTGCTCGGGCTGCATCAGCCAGCCGAGCAGGATCAGGGACAGCAGCGGCGCCGCACTCAGCATGAGGGCGGCGCGCACGCGGTGCGTCTCCTGCGACAGCAGCGACCGGTACTGGACCTTGTACGGCCGCCCCGGGTCGGGCTGCGTGAGGGGTCCCGCCAGGCGGCTGTAGTGCTCGTAGTCGTATCTCGGAAGTGTGCTCTTGATCCGGCGGAAACCGCCGGTCGGGTGTCCCGGGACTCTGAGTTCGGTGGTTTGTGTTTGTGACGGGTCGTGGTTGTGCCGGGCGCCCGTCGGCGTCGACGTCATGAGTCATCCCCCCACACGCGGAAGCGCGCGTGTCTGTTTGTCTCGGCCGCCCGTCGGCGTCCCCCTCGACCCTCGACGGGCGTGTCAGTGGTGGCCACAGTCACCACACAGTCCACTTACAGAGATGTGCGACTGCGACCGTCCGGTTGCGCGATGCCCCCTCAGACATCTGTTCCTGGGCGGGGCCCCTCCTCCCCGCGAAACCGCGCAACCGGTTCCGTACCCCCTCAACTGCCGTGTACCGGCAGTATCTTCAAAACCAGGGTTCTACGGTGCTCAGCTTGATCGCAAGACACGAAACGCGGTGTTTACCGGTCATACGCGTTCATTGGGGCGCGTGTGGGGATCATGTGGAGCCGTTGTGGACAGTCTTGTGCGCACGTTGTCGAAGTGCTCTCTTATGGCGTTCTCGGCACGTTTCGCATCCCCGGACCGGACCGCGTCGAGGATTGCCCGGTGCTGACGGCAGGTGACCTCGGGGTCCTGCGGGCCGGCCGCGAGATCGGTGTGGACGCGGTGGAAGGCGTCCCAGAACGCGTCCAGGACCTCGCTCAGCAGCGCGTTGTCCAGCCCCCGGTACAGGGTGGCGTGGAAGGCGCGGTCGGTGGCCGCGAGCCCCACGCCCTCGGCCGCCTCCCGCTCCATCCGGCCCACCAGCGCGTCCAGTTCGACGAGATCCCGCTCCGGCAGCCGCCCCGCGAGCCGCGAGACGAGCCCCGACTCCACCGCCTCCCGCAGTTCGAGCAGCTGCAGCAGGCTGTCCTCGCCGCGGTAGTGCCCGACGACGGTACGGAACGCGAGCCCCTCGACCATCGGCGCGAGCGACATCGGGCCGACGTACGTCCCGAACCCGTGCCGGATCTCGACGATCCCCATCGCCTGCAGCGCCTTGAGCGCCTCGCGCACCGAGTTCCGGCTCGCACCGAGAAACACCATCAGCTCGGGCTCGGTCGGCAGCGGGGCCCCGGAGGACAGCCGACGGTCGAGGATGAGCTTCTTGATCCGCTCCTGCAGGTCACGGGCTGTCATGGCCAGAGGGTATCCGGCCAAACGGGGGGAGACCTGTGTTACGCCCGTACGGATGTTCCGCCCATGCGAAAGGCGCCCCCGCAGTGCGGAGGGCCTCCGGCGCCGAGGGGATTTGGGGGGCGGGCTTTTCGGCCAGGGGCGGCGTGGTGCCGGGGCAGGGGGTGTGGGTGGCGGAGCCCCCACTGCGCGCGGCGAAGCCGTGCAAAACCAGCGATGGCGAGGCACGTTCGCGTTTTCCGCGAACGTGCCTCGCCATCGTCATCGTGCGCCGCCAGGGACTCGAACCCCGGACCCGCTGATTAAGAGTCAGCTGCTCTAACCAACTGAGCTAGCGGCGCGTGTTGACCTGCAC
>NZ_JBHXME010000222.1:0-14537 GCF_042721125.1 Streptomyces sp. NPDC058469 | reverse complement strand
GCACCACCACCTGCTCCAGCGCCGGCAGTCCGGGCAGGGGACCGTCCCCGGCCCCCTCCCCCGCCGCCCGCCGCAACGACGCGACATACGACGTCCCCAGGAACGTCCCGGTCACGAACAACAACCGCGCCCCGCTGCCGCGCAGCACATACGCGGCCTCGCTCCCCTTGAAGCGCGTGTTCAGCGGCACCAGAACCGCGCCCGCCGACACCGCGCCCAGCGCCGAGACGATCCATTCCGTCGAGTTCGGCGCCCAGATGCCCACCCGGTCGCCGACCTCCACCCCGGCGGCGACACAGGCCGCCGCCGCCCGTTCCACCCGGGCGCCCAACTCGGCGTACGAGATCCGCGTCCGGCCCTCCACCACCGCCTCGGCGTCCGCGTACCGTTCCGCGGCCGATCGCACCAGGCCCGGGATGGTGCCCCACTCCACATCGCCGCGCATGAACGGCCTCCCCACACCCACTAGCTGACTGACCGTCAGATTAGCTGTAGCCTGACGCCCTGTCAGCAGCCCCGGTGTCACGCGGAGGTGCACAGAGCATGGCCGGACAGAGCATGGCCGGACTGAAGGACGCGACCGCGATCGTCGGCATCGGACAGACCTCCTTCGCCAAGCAACTCCCCGAGGACGAGCGGACCTTGGCCTGCCGGGCCGTACTCGCCGCCCTCGACGACGCGGGCATCTCCCCCGGCGAGGTCGACGCCCTCACCTCCTACACGATGGAGGAGACGGACGAGGTCGAGCTGGCCAAGGCGGTCGGCTTCGGCGATCTGACCTTCTTCAGCAAGGTCGGGTACGGCGGCGGGGGTTCATGCGCGACCGTCGCCCACCTCGCCACCGCCATCGCCGCCGGGCAGGCGACGGTCGGCGTGGCCTGGCGGTCCCGGAAGCGGGGCAGCGGGCCCAGACCGTGGACCAACACCGCCCGCCAACTCCCCACCCCGGCCCAGTGGACCCGCCCCTTCGGACTCCTCCGCCCCGCCGACGAGATAGCCATGCTCACCCGCCGCTACATGTACGAGTTCGGCGCCACCCGCGACCATCTCTTCAACGTCGCCCTCGCCTGCCGCAACCGCGCCAACCAGAACCCGGCCGCGATCATGTACGACCGCCCCCTCACCCGCGAGATGTACATGACCTCCCGCTGGATCAGCGAACCCCTCTGCCTCTTCGACAACTGCCTTGAGACGGACGGGGCGTTGGCCTGCGTGGTCGTCTCCCGCGAACGCGCCCGCGACTGCCGGCGCACGCCCGTCTACGTCCACTCCGCCGCCCAGGGCCTCCCCGCCCAGCACCACGGCATGGTCAACTACTGGAACGACGACCCCCTGACCGGCCCCGCCTGGACCGCCGCCCGACACCTGTGGAAACACGCCGACTTCACCCCGCAGGACGTCGATGTCGCCCAGATCTACGACGCGTTCACCGCCCTCGTCCCGCTCTCCCTGGAGGGCTACGGCTTCTGCGGACGGGGGGAAGGGGGTGCCTTCACGGAGGGGGGTGCTCTGGAGATCGGCGGCCAACTCCCCCTCAACACCAGCGGCGGCGGGCTCTCCGAGGCATACGTCCACGGCTTCAACCTGATCAACGAAGGCGTACGGCAGTTGCGCGGCACCAGCACCGCCCAGGTCCCGGACGCCGCCACCTGCCTGGTGACGGCGGGCGAGGGCGTCCCCACCTCCGCCCTGCTCCTGAGGAACTGAAGAACCGAGGAGTTGACCCGCCATGCTCGCTCCCCTCACCGACGACGACGGCGCCCCCTTCTGGCAGTACGCCCGCGCAGGCGAACTCCGCGTCCAGACCTGCGCCGACTGCAACGAGCCACGCTTCCCGCCCCGCCCCTGCTGCCCCCACTGCCAGTCCTTCGCGAGGGAGTGGCGACAGGTGAGCGGGCGCGGGCGGGTCTGGTCGTACGTCTTCCCCCATCCCCCGCTCCTCCCCGACTACGCCGCCGTCGCGCCCTACAACGTGATCGTGGTCGAACTGGTCGACGCCCCGCGCATCCGGCTGGTCGGCAACCTCGTCACCGGGCCGGGGGCTGCTCTCAACTCCCTTGCCCCCGAACGGGTTCGGATCGGGGCGCGGGTGCAGGTCGTGTTCGACGAGGCCGGGCTTCCGCAGTGGGTTCTGGAGCGGGCATGACTCTCAACGTCTCCGTCGACAAGGACACCGGCGTCGCCGTCGTCACCCTCGACCGGCCGCGCAAGCTCAACGCCATCGACCTCACCACGGCCGCCGAACTCAGCACCGTATGGAGGGAGTTGCGGTTCGACGACTCCGTACGGGCCGTCGTCCTCACCGGCGCCGGGGACCGCGCCTTCTGTACCGGACTCGACCGGGACGCGGTGGTCCCGCAGCCCAACTCGCCGTACATGCAGGACGATCCGCTGCTCGGCATCGGGCCGAAGGCCAACGACCTGTGGAAGCCGGTGATCTCCGCCGTGCGCGGGATGGCCTGCGGCGGGGCCTTCTATCTGCTGGGCGAGAGCGAGTTCGTCGTCGCCGACCCGACCGCCGTGTTCTTCGATCCGCACACCACCTACGGCATGGTCAGCGCGTACGAGTCGGTGCTGATGGCGCACCGGATGCCGTACGGCGAGGTCGCGCGGATGATGCTCATGGGGACGGCGGAGCGGATCTCCGCGCGGCGGGCGTACGAGCTCGGGCTGGTCTCCGAACTCACCGAGCCCGGCGGGGCGTTGGAGGCCGCCGTGGCCTGCGCGACCGTCATCGCCGGGTATCCGACCGAGGGTGTCCAGGGGACCGTACGGGCGTTGTGGGCGGCGAAGGAGGCGGCGCGTGCGCAGGCCTATGCGCAGGCGCCGCCGCTGATCGCCCTTGGCAATCTCCCGACCGAACGGCAGGCGGAGTTGTTCGCCGGGCGGCAGCGGGAGTACCGGCTGCGTTAGTACGTGACGTCGGCTTCCTGGTCCACTTCACAGTGGTCGACCTGGGTGGAGGTGTCGTGCACCGGGACGCGGACCGTCGCCTTGCCCTTGGCCGGGACCTGGACGCCCGCGAGGTTGTAGTCGACCTCGGTGTTCTGCGAGTCCAGGAATCTGACGTGGACGGAGAAGCCGGCCTTGCGGCTGTTCGGGTTGCTGACCTCGACGGTGGCGTACCGCTTCTTCGCGGTCGCGCAGCTCACCAGCTTCGCCGTACCGTGCAGCAGGCTGCTGGTGCCGCTGCCGGAAGAGGCCGTGGAGTCGGGTGTGGAGCGGTAGTTGGACCGCCGGTTCGTCGACGTGTCGTGATCCTGGCTGGAGCTGCTGCACCCGCCCCCGCCGCTCCCATGACCATGACGGCTGCTGCTGTGGTGCCGTCCTGAGGAGAAGCCGGTGAGGGTGAGAACCACCAACGCCAGTACCGCCGTGAATCTGAGCCTGCGCCCCCGCGTATGCATCCGATCATGGTACCGACCTCAACAGGTGCCGCTCACGCGGTCCTTGCGGTGCCCGTGCCCTTCTCCGCGTCGAGGGCGTACACGCAGCGGTCCTTGCTGCACGCGTACACGACGCCGTCCCTGACCACCGGTGCCCCGGTGATCTCGCCGCCGGTGGCGAGCTTCCAGCGGAGGCGGCCGTCGTCGGCCTTGAGGGTGTACAGGAGGTGGTCGGTGGAGCCGAAGTGGATACGGCCCTCGGCGACCGCGGGCGTGCCCACGATGTCGCCGCCCGACTGGAAGCGCCACTTGGGTGTACCGGTGACCGCGTCGAGCGTGTAGAGGCCCTTGCCGCTGCCGACATGGACGTGGCCGGCGGCGACGAGGACCGGTTCGATCGACGCCCGGGACTCCGTCGCGATGCGCCAGCGGTCGCGGCCGTCGGCGGCGTCGAGGGCGTAGACCGTGCCGAGGTAGTCGGCCAGGTAGATACCGCCGCCGGTGACCGCCGGGCCGGGGGCGAAGGTGGGCGGGCAGAGGAAGACTGCCGGGGCCTCGAAATGCCAGCGGACGCGGCCGCTCGCGACGTCGACGGAGAGGACGCGGGTGCCGGCGGCGACGTAGACGTGACCGTCGGGGGCCGCGGTGATCCGTACGGGGACGCCGCCGCAGGAGGCCGCGTCGCCGATCGGATACGCCCAGCGTTCGTCGCCCGTCCGGGCGTCCAGGGCGCGCAGCCGGGCGTCCTGCCAGACGTACACGGTGCCGTCGTGCAGCGCCGGGCCCGCCTCCGGGGACTCGAAGTCGGTCTGCGCGCCGGTCAGCTGCCAGAGTTTCTGCCCGGTGGACGCCTCCCAGGCCTGCACCCCGCCGCCGCGCGTCCCCGTGACGACGGTGCCGCGCTCGGCCTTGAGGGAGTACACCCAGGCGTCGGCGGACAGCCGCCACAGGTCACCGCCCTCGCGGGCGTCCAGGGCGAAGAGGGTGGGACCGTCCGAGGCGTGGATACGGCCGTCCGCGACCGCCATCGACCAGGCGACGTCCCGGGTCTTGAAAGAGCGGCGGCCGGTCTGCACGTCCAGGGCGTGTACCTCGAAGGAGGTGACGTAGACGAGGTCGCCGGCGACGGTCGGGGTGCCCCAGACGTCGTTCGACATACGGAACCGCCAGGGGCGCCAGCCGGAGGCCGTTTCCGGGGGCAGCGCGGGGGGCGGGGGTACGGCGGCGGGGTCGGCGCCGTTGACGCCGGGGCGGGGCCGGGACCAGGAGGCGACCAGGCCGGCCTCCGGAGGAGGTGCCTTCACGGCGGCGGCGCGGGCGTCGGCGACACGGGGGCCGGGGCCGATGGGCACCGGGGCGCCGGCCAGTCGTACGGGTCCGGTGTCGGGGGCGCCGACCGGGACCGGGACGGGCACGACGGGGTCGTGGGACGGCGGGGGCGGTACCGGGACGCGCCCGCCACCGCCGCTGCGGCCGGCGGCGGGCGCCGGTTTCACGGGCGGGCGTCCGCCGCGCCGCGTCTCGATCAGGGTCACCGCGCGCTCGGGCAGCCAGGCCGACGCCGTACCGCTGTCGTCGGAGCCGGAGCCGAAGAGGTGGGGGGCCAGCTGGGCCTGGAGGTCGGCCGGGTTGGGCCGGCCGGTGGCCTCCATCTGCATACAGGACTCGATGAGGGGGCGCAGTTCGTCCGGGAGTCCCTGGAGGTCCGGTCCCTCGCGCAGCAGCATGAAGACGGTCTCGACCGGGTTGGCGCCGTGGAACGGGGGGTGTCCGGTGGCGGCGAAGACGAGCATCGAGCCGAGCGAGAACACATCACTCGCGCCGGTGACGCTGCGCGAGTCCTTCGCCTGCTCGGGAGACATGTAGGCGGGCGTACCCACCGCCACATTGGTCATGGTCAAACGGGTGTTCGACACACCGGAGGCGATACCGAAGTCGATGACCCGCGGCCCGTCCTCGACCACGAGCACGTTGGACGGCTTGAGGTCACGGTGGACGAGACCCGCCCCGTGAATGGACTGCAGCGCCTCCGCGACCCCCGCCGCGAGCCAGCGCACCGCCTGGGCCGGCATCGGCCCGCACTCGTTCACTATCTCTTCGAGCGACGGCGCGGGAACGTACGCGGTGGCCAGCCACGGCACGGCCGCACGCGGATCGGCGTCGACCACGGCCGCCGTATAAAAACCGGAGACGGCCCTCGCCGCCTCGACCTCACGCGTGAAGCGGACCCGGAACAACTGGTCCTCGGCGAGTTCCGTCCGCACGGTCTTGATCGCCACGCGCCGGCCCGAGGCCGAGCGCGCGAGATAGACCAGCCCCATGCCGCCCGCGCCCAGCCGTCCCAGCACCTCGAACGGCCCGATCCGCCGCGGATCGTGCTGCGTCAGCTGATCCACCACTTGCCTGCCACCTCCCCGTACGGGCCACGCCACCCACATATGTACGCGACCCCGTGCAGCGTCTCACCACCGCACCGCCATGGCGGCACGCACCCTGATTCTTCCTGGCCGGGCCACAGGTTGCGAACCCGGCGACTAATCGGGGTGTCTCGACATATCTCCGGACAAAAATCCAGGTGTCAGCGTTGCAGCAGTGCGAACGACGCCCCTTGATTGTCCGTGACGACCGCCACTTTCCCGTACGACGTCTCGAAGGGCGGAACCTGCACCCGCCCGCCGAGCCGGTGCACCGCCCCCAGCACGGCGACGATGTCCTCGACCCGGAAGTGCACGAGGAAGTGCGGCGGCATCTCGACCGGGAAGACGTCGGAGACGGGCGCCCGCCCGAAATCGGGGGCGGCGTCCGGCCCGAAGAGGGCAGCTGTGAAAAGTCCGCCGTAGAACGTGTTCGCGGCCTCCGTGTCGCGGGCGTACAGCTCGGCCCAGCCGAAGGTGCCGGGCTTGTGCCGGGTGCCGAAACCGGGGTGCCGGGCCGCCTGCCACAGCCCGAAGACGGCGCCTTCGGGATCGGCGGCGAGGACGGCCGTGCCCAGTTCCCCCAAGGGAACGGGCGCCATGACCACCTGCCCGCCCGCCTCCCGGATGCGCCCGCTCAGCCGCACCACGTCCGGCGTCGCGAAGTACACCGTCCACACGGTCGGCATCCGCCCGTCCGCCTTGTGGGCGAGCGCCGCGACGGCCTCGCCGTCCTTGCGGGCCCATACGGAGCCGCCGTACGCCTCCTCGAAGGTCCACCCGAAGAGCTCACCGTAGAACCGCCTGCCCGCCGCCAGGTCCGGAAGCTGCGCGTCCACCCAGCAGGGGACGCCCTCTCCGTACGCGGATGCCCTGTTTTCGGCCATACCGTCAAAGTAACGGCGCCGCACGCACCCCGCAGACCAGGCACACCACCCTCTCGACCCCCGTGCACCCCATTTGCAGTCGGCCGAATCGCGCTCCGATCACCCCTCGGTAAGCTGACGGCATGACAGGACAAGTGCGTACCGTCGACGGCCGCGTGGCCGGCCGGCGTGGGCAGGCGACCCGGCAGAAGCTGCTCGACTGCCTAAGCGAGATGCTCAGCTCCTCCCCTTACCGGGACGTCAAAGTCATCGATGTCGCCCGGAAGGCGGGTACTTCGCCCGCGACCTTCTACCAGTACTTCCCGGACGTCGAAGGCGCCGTCCTGGAGATCGCCGAGCAAATGGCCACGGAGGGAGGGCAGTTGACCGAACTGCTCACCGGCCGGTCATGGGTCGGCAAGGCAGGTTGGCAGACCTCGCAGGAACTCGTGGACGGTTTCCTGGAGTTCTGGCGCAGGAACGACGCGATCCTCAGAGTCGTCGATCTCGGTGCCGCCGAGGGAGACAAACGGTTCTACAAGATCCGTATGAAGATCCTCAACTCCGTGAACAACTCCCTCTCGGACGCGGTCGCCGAGTTGCAGTCCAAGGGCAGGGTCGACAAGGACGTGAACCCGGCGGCGGTCGCCGGTTCACTGGTCGCGATGCTCGCGGCCGTCGCCTCGCACCAGAAGGGTTTCCAGTCGTGGGGCGTCAAACAGGCTGAACTCAAGCCGAACCTGGCGCTGTTGGTCCACCTGGGCGTGACCGGCAGGAAACCGACGAAGTAGCACCTGCTTACCAGGCTCCGACTTCCCAGGTCCCAAGTCCTGTCTCGCGGGCGGTGGTCCACTCCGGTGGACCACCGCCTGCCCTGCTTCTACGACGAGTTCAGCGCCGCACGACCCGGAACAGCCGGATCTCCCGCTCCACCCGTCGCTGGTACGTGGCATACGGCGGCCAGAAGGCGAGCGCCGCCTTCCAGACCTCGGCCCGTTCCTCGCCCGCCAACAACCGGGCGGTGACGGGGATTTCCTCCCCTTTCCAGCTGATCGCGGCATCGGGATGGACGAGGAGGTTGTACGTCCAGGCGGGATGACCGGCGCGACCGAAGTTGGACCCGACGAGCACCCAGCCGCCCTTTTCCGGCATACAGGCAAGGGGACTCTGACGCGGCTGCCCGCTCCGCGCACCGGTAGAGGTCAGGATCACCCCCGGCAGCATCTGCGCGCTGAGCAGCACCTTCCCGCGCGTGAGCCGGTGCACGGCCCGGTCCATGGCCGGGATGACATGCGGGGCGATACGCGCGAACGCCCGGGTCGACGAAACCTTCTGCACCGCACGCACACCGATCACACCGTCACCTCGCGGCTCTCGAAGAGGTGCGCCCCTTCGGCGGCGTGCGCCCGCAGCCGGTGCACCGGCCCGAACAGCAGCTCGTCACCGGCGGCACGCTTGAAGTAGAGATGGGCCTCGTGCTCCCAGGTGAACCCGATCCCGCCGTGCAGCTGAATCCCTTCGGCGGCGGCGGTCCTTAGCGCCTCCAGCGCCTGAGCGAGGGCGAGCCCACCGACCCGCTCCCCGTGGCCGGTCGCCCAAGCAGCGTAGTAGGCAGCCGACTTGGCGGCCTGCACCTGCACATACACATCGGCCAACCGGTGCTTCACCGCCTGGAACGACCCGATCGCCCGCCCGAACTGCTCCCGCTGCTTGACGTGTTGGACGGTCCGCTCCAGCGCGCGGTCGGCGGCCCCGACGGCTTCGGCAGCGAGTACGGCGGCGACGGTGTCGCCGCCGGCGGAGAGTTCCCGCAGGACGTGAGGACTGTCGTCGGCGCCGAGCAACTCGGCTTCCACGTCCCGTAGTTCGAGCCGAGCCTGAGGCCGGGTCGCGTCAAGGGCGGTCTGCCGTACGCGCACGAGCCCGACGGCGTCCCCCGCCACCAGGAACAGCAGAGTCCGCGACCGGGCGAAGCCCCCCGCATGGGCGGCGACGAGCAGCAACTCCGCACTGTGCCCGTCGAGCACCTGCGCGACCTGCCCGTACAACCGCCACCCTCCCTCCCCCTCCCGCCTGGCCTGCACCCCGCCCGCGCGCCCGCCCCCGGCCCACTCGCCGTCGTTGGTGCCGGTGAGGGTGAGGGCGGTGGTGAGGGCGGTGCCGGGTACGGCGAGGGCGGCGGTCAGGGAGCCGGCGGCGATCCGGGGCAACAGCCGGGCGCGCTGGGTCTCGGTGCCGAGGGCGAGCACAAGCGGGGCGACGAGCACAGCGGTGGCGAGGAGCGGAGAGGGGGCCAGGAGACGACCCGTCTCCTCACACGCCAGGGCGAGTTCGGTGGACGTACAGCCGACGCCGTCGTACGACTCCGGGAGCGCGAGCCCCGGCAGGCCCAACCGGTCGGCGAGGGCGGTCCACAGCACCGGGTCGTACCCGGCGGGGGTGTCGAGGGCGGCGCGGAGTTCCTCCGGTCCGCAGCGCTTGGTGAGGAGTTCGCGGAGGGTACGGCGGATCTCGTCCTGCTCGGCGGTGAAGCTGGCGTCCATGGCACTTCCCTCCAGATCTGACGGTCCGTCATATTAGGAGTCCGGGCACGATATGCACAGAGGGAGGAGGCGCCTCATGACACCGGGGAGCCGCAAGGTCGCCGTGGTGGGCGTCGCCCTGTCCGACTGCGGACGCGTGGACGACACGACCCCGTACGCCCTGCACGCCCAGGCGGCCCGTCGCGCACTGGCGGACGCGGGCCTGGGCAGGGAGGTGGTGGACGGCTTCGCGTCGGCGGGCCTGGGCACGCTGGCCCCGGTGGAGGTGGCCGAATACCTGGGCCTGCGCCCCACGTGGGTCGACTCGACATCGGTCGGCGGCTCGACGTGGGAGGTCATGGCGGCCCACGCGACGGACGCGATAGCGGCGGGCCACGCGAACGCCGTCCTCCTCGCCTACGGCTCAACGGCCCGAGCCGACATCAAGGCGGGCCGCCGGACCGGCAACCTCTCCTTCGGCGCGCGGGGCCCGCTCCAGTTCGAAGTCCCCTACGGCCACACACTGATCGCGAAGTACGCGATGGCCGCGCGCCGCCACATGCTCGAATTCGGCACGACGATCGAGCAGTTGGCGGAGGTGGCGGTCCAGGCCCGCGCCAACGCCGCCCTCAACCCCGAGGCGATGTTCCGCGACCCGATCACCGTGGACGACGTGCTCTCCGGCCCGATGATCGCCGACCCGTTCACCAAGCTGCACTGCTGCATACGGTCGGACGGCGGGGCGGCGGTACTGCTGGCGGCCGAGGAGTACGTACGGGACTGCCGTACGGCACCGGTGTGGGTGCTCGGCACCGGGGAGCACGTCTCGCACGCCGCGATGTCGGAGTGGCCGGACTTCACGGTGTCGCCGGCGGCGGTGAGCGGGCGGCTGGCCTTCGAACGGGCGGGAGTTGGCGCGTCGGAGATCGACTTCGCGGAGATCTACGACGCGTTCACCTACATGACGTTGGTGACGCTGGAGGACCTGGGCTTCTGCGCGAAGGGCGAGGGGGGTGCCTTCGTGGAGAAGGGGCGGTTGCGGGTGGCCGGCGGGGAGTTGCCGGTGAACACGGACGGGGGTGGGCTGTCGGCCCAACACCCCGGGATGCGGGGGCTGTTCCTGCTGGTGGAGGCGGTGCGGCAGTTGCGGGGGGAGGCCGGGGTCCGTCAAGTGACGGGCGCGGACGGGGAGTTGCCGCGACTCGGAGTGGCCTCCGGAACGGGCGGTTGGTTCTGCTCTTCGGGGACGGTGGTGTTGGGGCGGGACTGAGCCATCAGGGACTTCCAGGACCGGTTCCGCTTGAAGGGCAGTTCGAAGATCTGGGAGAAGAGCCATGCCGTCAGCACCGACACGGGCAGACCCAGGAGAAGCGTGAAGCAGAACGTGGGCAGCCCGGGCGATACGAAATGCGGGGCCACTCGGCGAATGACGACCAGGACGATCGGAAGGTGGATCAGATAGAGGCTGTAGGAGAAATTGCCGAGACTCTGCATGGGCCGCGCGGTCAACAGCCGTACGAGGAAGGCAGGTTGGCCGGTGGCGACCGCGGCGATCAGCATCGTCATGGCGGGAGCGATGGCGAGATCCACCCAGAAGTAGTGGTTCACCGTCCAGACGGAACCCTGGATGAAGCCGAGAGCCAGCACAGGCAGAGCGGCCAGAACGGCGAACCATCCCCATGGCAGGCGTCGAACGCGTTCCGATGCGACGACGATTCCCGCGCCTATCACTCCCGCGACGAACACGGGAGCGAGATGCGGGGCGAGCCAGTTGTCGCCCTCGACCGGATTCGCGTCGGTGGCCATCAGCCCGCGGACGATCACCGGGAGCGTCACGCACGCGACCGCGGCCGCCGCGCTGAACCGCCGCCGGACAAGGAGGATCAGGGGGAAGAGGAGATACAGCTCGGCTTCCACTCCGATCGACCAGAACGCGCCGTTCGGGGTCGGGGCGAAGAACACATCCTGAAGAACAAGGCCGTAGACGAGAATTGACGAGCCGTCGGGCGGGCCGTAATGCGAGGCCGGGACCACGAACAAGGAAATGACGAGGCTCATGGCCAACGCCGCCCAATACGGCGGCAGAATGCGCCAGGCGCGTCGGCGCAGGAACTGGACGACACCCCCGGACCGCCAACCGTGCCGCGCCGGGGAGATCGCGAGCGAGAAACCGGACAGCACCAGGAAGAAGACGACGGCGAGGCGCCCGAACATCAGCACGTCCAGCACCCGGGGCGCCGAACTGTTGGGGTAACCCGGGAAGGTGTACAACCAGCAGTGGAACAGCACGACATACAGTGCCGCCAGGCCGCGAAGACCGTCCAGCCCCAGCACCTGCCTACGCACGGGTGCGCCGCTCACCCTCACATCCACTGAAATCGCTCAACCCTTTCTCCGGGCACCGCGCATGCCACATGGTGCCAGCCGTCAGCGAGTGGTACGCGGCGCCTGGCCGAGCAGTTCAACGGGCAGGGCAAGCGGCTACTGGTCGGGGTGAACCGTGATGACGGCCTTGTCGTTGGCCGCCGGATCCGGATCGCGGTCGCCGACATACCACCCACTGGCCGGGCTCTTGTCCTGGAGGGTCAGGGTGCCTTCGCCAGGGTCGCCGAGGCGCATCGTGAACGTGAGGTCTGGGTCTTGCCAGGCTTAAGGGCGTTGATGTCGCAGGTGTAGGCGTAGGCGCCGCGCTCGCAGTAGGGCTCGTAGGCGTCGTCGTCGTACTCGCGCATGGGCTGCTTCACCATGGTCAGGCCGAGCGGCGGACTGAACACGAGCTGCTCGGTGACGCCGGCGTCGGCGGGGCCGTTGTTGCGGACGGTGAGCTTGGAGGTCCGCTTGGTGTCAGGGGCGCCGTACAGGTTCACGCCGGAGACGGAGTAGTCGGCGTGGGTGTCGAGCACGACGTGCGTCCAGCCGCCGCCCTTGGCGTAGGTGCCCTTCTTGGTGGCGGTGGCTTCAGGACGAAGGACCGGACCGTCACCGTGGTCCCCACCGGCCACGAGACCCCCGTGCCCCGGCCCCATGTCCAGCGCCCGGGCCTCACTGTTGAAGGAGGCGTACATCTGCGTCTTGGATGTACGGAGCCGGAGCGCGGGCTGGACGGTCACGGTCTGCCCGGGCGCGATGCGGAGATCCGGGAACTCGCAGACCGTGATGTGGCCCTTGTAGAAGCTCGGATAACGGCAGTTGGCGTGCCGCTCCTCGAACTCTGTCTGTTCGAGGCCGACTTCGAGCACCAGTCCCCTGACCGGCATCTCGCCGGTGTTCCGGACGACGATCGGCTCGCTGAGCGCGGCCCCCGGACGAACTCCGCCGACCGACTTCGGGGTCAGCACCTCGACCACCGGCTCGCCTACGACAGCCTTCGTCCGCGCGGTGACCGTCTTCCCACTCCGGTCCGCAACCGGGGAGACACCCCCACTCCCCGCCGAGCCGTCGTACTTGGAACTGACCTCACACGTCACATGCGTGGTACTACCCGTGCAGTTACGGCTCTTGTGCAGTACGACCGCTGCCTTCGCCCCTGGCAGGACGTCCACGGTGAGGGTGTGATCGACGGCTCCCGAGCCACCGGTGTGCGCCTTGCCGTCGTCGGCGGAGAGCTCGAAGGGCGCCTTGTCGGTGGCGCCGCCGCTACAGGAGGTGAGGGCCGCGAGCAGGAGGGTGGCGGATGCTCCGACGCCGGCGGTGCGCTTCAACGGACGGCGCGGAGGAACTCGGCCCAGGTGGTGGGGGTTACTCCGAGGGTGGGGCCGGTGAGGTGTTTTGAGTCACGGATGTGGATGGTGTCGGGGGCGGGGGCTATTTCGAGGCACTCGCCGCCCTCGTTCGTGCTGTAGCTCGACTTACGCCAGGCGTAGGCGACTTCGAGGCAGGCGCCGCCCTCGTTGGTGCTGTAGCTCGACTTGAACCAGGCCAGTTCGGTCGTGTTCACAGTTGCCCCGCTTTCCTCTCGATGAGTTCCGCGGATTCCCATGGTGTGAGCGCCTGGGCCCGCAGCATGCCGAAGAGGTCGAACAGCCCGTTGACCTGCTCCGGCTTGGAGATCAACGTACTGCCTGCCTGCGACTCGACGAAGACGAGATTACGACCCTCTTCGGTGCTCATCAGCTGCATCGGCCCCTGCAGTCCGGCATGCGTGTGGCGTTTGGTCGGCATGATCTGCACCGTCAGGTGGTTCAACTTCCCCATCAGGTCCAGCAGATACTCAAGTTGATCCCTCAGTACCTGCGGCCCACCGAACTCCCGCTCCAGGGCCGACTCCTCGATCAGGAAGCTCAGTCGGGGCGGTGGATTGCGCGTGAGCACCCCATGCCGTTCTAGTCGCCCCTCAACGTGACGCTCGATCTCCTCTTCCGTGTAAGCGGGAACGCGGGACTCGTACAGGGCCCGCGTGTACGCCTCGGTCTGGAACAGCCCCGGAATCACCATTACTTCGTAGCCGCTGACGATCTGGGCCTTGCGCTCCATCCGCACCCAGTCCACGAACTTCGGCGGGTACCTCTCCTCGTCCATCATGTCGATGCAGGCGATCAACGCACCCCGCGCATCGAGCCCTCTGTCCCCGTCCTCCAGGAACCGGGTCGTCGGGATGCGCTCACCTCGCTCGTAGGCACCGAAGCACGACTCGGAGACCATCGACCGTTCCGCGGCCTCCTTCTGCGTCAGCCCCAATCGCCCTCGTTGAATGCGCAGCCACTCCCCCACGAGCCGACGCGCCACGGACACCCCTCCACTGGCCCCCACAACGACCACCTTCCTCCCCACAAACGGCAATGTGCATCGTGTTCACCTAGTCACGCTAAGCAATCCCGGCAACCCTCGTAGCCATGACGCGAAAACTCACCCCGAATTGGGTCCCCAAGTCTGGCCTTCAACTACGCCTGGCCGGAGTCCACTTCGACGCGATCCGGGTCGGCGGCATCCGTGGGGAAGCGGTACTGCACCACCTCTCCACACTCACCGACGGTCACCCTGGCCCCGTCGTACGCGAAGTGAACGGAAACCGGTGGACGTACTTCCTCCTCGCCCCCGGAGAGAGCACAGAACACGACTGGCCGCCTGGAGTACGGAGGTTCTCGCGGTCGACGCGGGATGAGTACATCGGCGTACCAGCACCGGAGGGCAACACGTACCCCTTGAGCTGGCGGTGTGGGGCGCCGGAGGTGGGGGAGTTCGTGGATTCGGAGTTGCTGTACGGGGTGTTGATGGCGCAACTGGTGGGGGATCTTGATGACGAGGCCCGTCACCAGTGAACGTTGGGCCACTCGCTTCTTTGTCAGTGTCGGGCTTCCGCGGCCCGAGTAAAGGGCGCTCCCTGCGGTCGCGTCGGCTGCGCCGATTCCG
>NZ_JBHXME010000221.1:593-14576 GCF_042721125.1 Streptomyces sp. NPDC058469 | reverse complement strand
ACGCCCAGTTGTGGGACCTGCCCGACACGCCTGTGCCGATCGGTGTCGCCGTCTCGGGTGACAGTTCGTGCGAACTCGCGGGCCGTCTCGCCGACGTGCTGATCGCCACCGAGCCCAGGCCGGAGTTGACCTCCGCCTTCGACGGGTACGGCGGCGCGGGCAAGCCCAAGGTCGGCCAGCTGCCCGTCTGTTACGACACCGACCGCGACGCGGCGATCGCCCGCGCCCACGACCAGTTCCGCTGGTTCGGCGGCGGCTGGCCGGTCAACTCCGAACTCCCCGGCCCTGCCGCGTTCGCGGGTGCCACCCAGTTCGTACGGCCCGAGGACGTCGCTGAGTCGATTCCGTGCGGCGACGATGTGGAGGCGGTCGTCGAGGCCGTACGGCCTTACGTGGACGCGGGGTTCACCGAGGTCGCGCTCGTCCAGATCGGCGGCGAGCACCAGAAGCCGTACCTGGAATGGGCCGAACAGAAGCTGCTGCCCGCCCTGCGCGAACTGTGAGCGTGCGATCACCACGAAACGCGCCGCGTAAATCCGGACCGCTCGTGTTTGTCCGGGGCTCAGACGTGTACGCGCAGGACATGACCGAGTCGATACGAGAGACAGAGCGGAAGTACGAGGCCCCCTCGGCCGATGACACCGCGTGGTTGCCCGACCTCGCTGGCGTGGACGGGATCGCGTCCGTCGTGCATCAGGACACCGAGGACCTGGATGCCGTGTATTACGACACCGACGACCTGAGGCTGGCCGGCGCGTCGGCCACGCTCCGTCGTAGGACGGGCGGGGGTGACGCGGGCTGGCACCTCAAACTGCCGCTGTCCGGTGACAGCCGGGAAGAGGTGCGGGCCCCGCTGTCCGAAGCCGTCCCGGACACCTTGCGGGAGCTGGCCCTCTCCCGTACCCGTGGTGCGGATCTGCGGCCGGTGGTCCGTATCCGTTCCACCCGTGGCGTACGGCAGCTCGTCGGCTCCGACGGAACGGCTCTCGCCGAGCTGAGCATCGACTCGGTGCGTGCCGAGTCCCTGCTCGCCACGGGTACGCGGGCCTCATGGACCGAGATGGAGGTCGAACTCGCGCCGGACACCGACCCCGCACTGCTGGACGCCGTGGACAAGGCACTGGGCGAGAACGGCATCGGCCGCGCGCACAGCTCCTCCAAGCTGGCTCGCGCCCTGGAGGAGACGGAAGTCGGAGTGCCCCGTGTGCCGGACGAACGTGCCGAGGCCGTGGCGCCCGGATCCGCCGGTGAGGAGGTCCTGCGTTATGTGGACGAACGGTTCCACGCCCTGGTGAACCTGGACCCCGCGGTCCGCCGCGACCTGCCCGACGCCGTGCACAGGATGCGCACCACCTGCCGTCGGCTGCGCAGTGTGCTGCGGTCCTACCGGTCGGTCCTGGACCGGAAGGCCACCGATCCCGTCCGCGACGAACTCAAATGGCTGGGCAACGAACTCGGCGCGGAACGCGACCAGGAGGTCCTTCGGGAGCGACTGGGCGCGAGTATCGAGGCGTTGCCTCGGGAACTGGTCCTCGGGGCCGTCTCCGCCCGTCTGCAGGTGTGGGACGTCGGCGACACCTCCGAGGCCCGTCTGCGCACGCTCGCCGCCCTGGACTCACCCCGCTACCTGGCCCTTCTGAACAGTCTGGCAACGCTGACGGAACGGCCCCCGCTGCGTGCCAAGGCCGCCCGGCAGCCGCAGAAGGTCATGGGCAAAGCCATCCTCAAGGAGTACGGCCGCCTGTCCGACCGCATGGCCCACGCGCTGGAACTCCCGCCGGGAACGAAACGCGACAAGGCTCTCCACGAGGCCCGGAAGGCGGCCAAGAAGACGCGGTACGCCACGGAGCCGGCGCGTGACTCACTCGGCAAGCCCGCCAAGCGGCTGGGCAAGCGCGTCAAGGCCGTCCAGCAGGTGCTCGGCGACCATCAGGACAGCGTCGTGGCCCGCGACGCCCTGCGGAAGGTGGCCTTGGCGGCACACGCGGCCGGTGAACCGAGCTTCACCTGGGGCCTGTTGTACGGACAGGAGCAGGCCGCGGCCGACCGGGACGAACGGGAACTGCCGCCCGTGTGGGCGGAGGCGTCGCGCCACAAGCTGCGCAAGGCGCTCAACCGCTGAGCGGGGTTGATCCGCTCGGGCATCACGTCGCCTGCCGATGGTCAGGCCGGCCCGGTAGTCCTCCAGGATGGCGCGCACCACGGCGGGGTTCCGTGTCGCCTCCCGCCACTCGTCGTGGTCCTCCTGGCCCATGCTGTGTGCGTCGCCGCGGTACCAGTTGTCCGGGTCCGCGTTGATGACCCGCTCGGATATGTCCGGCTGGGCGAAGAAGAACCAGTGCCACCATCGCGTGGCGAACTCGGCCGTGATGCGCGTCAGGTGTTCGGTGAGGGGAAGACAGTCGAGCAGTGCCACCCGCGAGACCGCACCGGGGTGATCGAGCGCGAGACGCAACGCGACGGCGCCTCCTCGGTCGTGCCCAGCTGGCCTGAACCGCTCATGGCCCAGCGTGCGCTGACCGCGACCACGTCACCGGCGACCGCTCGCTTGGAGTGTCCCGAGTGGTCCTCCGTGGCCGCCGGGCCGCGGGAACGGCCGTACCCCCTCAGGTCGGGGCAGACGACGGGGCTTTCGTAGACACCGCACGGGTGCACGTCTCGTCATGGATGCGCCCGCATGGCGGAGGCGTGGTCCGGGAGCCCGGCCGCAGAAGACACGGCCCGGGCGAAGGACCGTGGCCGTGGGGTCCGGGGCAGCCGATCAGGGGGTGGGAGGACTGGTCTTTGTGACCTTCGGTCCTCCCACCCCCTCCCTTGGGCGTCAGCCGGGCCAGGTTCCGGTCAGGCGGCGGGTGGTGGCGGCCCCCGCGCGGTCGACGGATGCCTTGACCGCGGCGAAGATCGCGCCTTGCAGGGTGGCGGCGAGCAGTACTTCGCCCCAGGAGCGTTCCTCGTCGGTGGCGTCCGGGGCGTCCGCGTCGTGGCCGAGCACCTTCCACGCCTGCTTGAACACGGCTCCGGCGGCCATGCCGCTGACGGCGCCGAGTGCCAGGCCGACGGGCTTGTAGGCGATCTTCGATGCCTTCACCCGGCTCACCCCTTCCGGCGGTACGACAGCCACACAGCGACGGCGACGCCGGCCGCCGCCAGCAGCGCGGTGCGGTTGTCCCGCGCCAGCCGCGCTCCCTGGGCCGTCTTCCGCCGTACCGGCTCGGGCGCCTTCTCCTGCCATACGCGACCGGCCTGGGCCGCCGTGGCGCGGGCCTGCCCGGAAGCCTGGGCGGCTTTGTCCCTGACCGGGTCGGGCAGCTTGTCCTGCGCCTGGTGGGCCAGGTCGGCGCCCTTCGCCTTCAGTTCCCTGGCCTTGACGGCGGCCTGCTCCTTGAGGTCGCCGGCCTTCGCGGCGGCCTGTTCCTTCGCCTCGGCGACCTCTTCCTTGGCGCGCGCCTTGACGTCGGCCTTGGCCGCCAGCGCTTCGACCGTCTGACCGAGTTCGGTCCGGACCTGTTCGACCTGCTCCCGGATTTCTTCGGGGCCGGCAGCGGTGGGTTCGTTGTCGGACGGCTGAGTCATCGCCGGGCACTCTCCTTGATCTCGGCCACGTCGGCCTTCACGTTGTCGATCGTCTCCTCGGGCAGGGGCGGCGCGGCGCGGCCGACCTGCTTCTTCCCACTCAGGGCCAGCACTCCGGCGACCACGCCCAGAACCGCCGTGACGATCAGCGCCGCCGCCCACACCGGCAGTGGCACCGCCAGCGCGGCGATCGCGGTGGCGACCAGCGCCTGCAGCATCAGGAAGCCGACGACGCCCGCGCCGCCGAACAGACCACCGCCTTTGCCGTAGCGTTGACCCTTCTCCTTCATCTCGGCCTGCGCCAGCCGCAGTTCGCCCCGCACCAGCTCGGTCAGCTGGTGTGAGGCTCGCTGCACCAGCTCGCTCATCGGTTCCTGGCCTGAGCGGTCCGTACTGCGGGAGTCCGCGACGTGCGGCTGTGTGTTCGACACAACGGTCATCTCCTCTCCTTGTGGGTGCCTGCGGGCCGGGCCGCGTCATGCGTCCGACCGTCCGATGACCGCGCGAGTACCCCGGACGGGCGAGTTCAGAGCAGGGAGCGGCCTGGGGGTTCGGCTGCGCCCGCTCGGCGTTCTCGTCCACGGCGGAACCACCGTGCCCGCGCGGGGCAGCAGGTCCGGGCCCGGCGGTCGTTCCGGTGCCTGCCGTGGACGCGTCATTCCTCACTCAGCCTGCGTACGTCCGCTTCGTCCCACGTGTGCGTGGAGCGGGGCTGGGTGTATGGCTCGGCCGTCGGCGGCAGGCCACCCGCGACGGCTCGCTGGCGTACGGTCTCGGCGTCGATCTCCAGGCCCAGCAGGAGCGCCAGGTTGGTGATCCACAGCCAGACGAGGAAGACGATGACGCCGGCCATGGCTCCGTAAGTCCTGTTGTAGGAGGCGAAGTTGGCGACGTAGAAGGCGAACCCGGCGGAGGCGGCCAGCCAGATCACCAGGGCTGTGAAGCTGCCGGGCGTGATCCACCGGAAGCCCTTCACCTTCGCGTTGGGGCAGGCCCAGTACAGGATCGCGATCATCACCGTGACCAGGACGACCAGCACGGGCCATTTCGCGATCGACCACACCGTCAGCGCGGCGTCGCCGACCCCGAGGGCCGTGCCGGCCTGCCGGGCCAGGCCCCCGGTGAAGACCACGATCAACGCGCTGATCACCGCCAGCACCATCAGTACGACCGTCAGGGCGACGCGGATGGGAAGGATCTTCCACACGGGGCGGCCTTCGGGCATGTCGTAGACGGCGTTCGCCGCGCGGATGAACGCCGCCACGTAGCCGGAGGCCGACCACACCGCCAGCGCGATGCCGACGATCGCCATGACCGAACCGACGCCGGCGTCGCGCTGCAGTTGCCGCACGGCCTGGGTGATGATGTCCCTCGCGGAGCCCGGAGCGAGCTGCTGGAGGTTGTCGAGAAGCGTGCCGGTGACCGACTTCCCGGCGATGCCCACCAGGGAGACCAGGACGAGCAGCGCCGGGAACAACGACAGGACTCCGTAGTACGTCAGAGCCGCCGCGCGGTCGCTCAGCTCGTCGTCCCGGAACTCCCGCAGCGTGCCTTTGACCACGGCACCCCAGGCCCGCCAGGGCAGTTTCGAAGGCCGGTCCGGTGCCTCACGCTCCACGTCCGGACCGGGGCCGACTTCTTGCGGCCCCGGGACCTCGCGTTCCCGCGTCCTGTCGTCGTCGTGATGTGCTTTCCGTCCCGGAAGATGCGGTCTCACCATGCTCTCCGGGTAACCCGCGGGGCCCTGCCTACGCCGCCGCGTTGCCGATGGCGCTGGAAATCCATGAACGTTCCGGTGCATGGAACGCCGCGACGGAAGCACTCGGAGGGGCATGGAGTGCTTGATCTACCAGGAGCGGACGGGTGACTGCGAGCAGGTCGACTGCCGGCAGGAGGACGGGGGATGCCAGGCCACCCTGGACCGGCTGGCCGCGCTGAAGCCCGACGAGTTCGCCTGGATCCGCGTGGACGAACCCGGCGAGGAGGACCTGCAGCAACTGGGCGAGTACCTGAATCTGCATCCACTGGCCGTCGAGGACGCGGTCCATGCCCATCAGCGTCCGAAGAAGGAGCGCTACGGCGACGTTCTCGCGATCGCCGTGAAGACGGTGTGGTTCGTCGAGGAGACCTCGGATGTGGAGACCGGCGAGGTGATGATCTTCCTCGGACCCTCCTTCGCGCTGACCGTACGGCACGGCGCGAACGATCCCACCGTAGAAGCCGCCCGACGGCTCGCGCAGCAGCCGCACATGACAGGGCTCGGGCCGGTCAGTGTCCTGCACGTGGTGCCCGATGTGATCGTCGACGACTACGCACAGGCCGCCGCCCAGGTACGGACCGACCTGACCGACCTGGAACGGTGCGTGTTCTCACCCGCCCGGGACGACCTCACCGAGCGGATCTACTCGCTCAAACGCGAGGTGGTGGAGTTCCGTGGAGCCGTCGGGCCGCTGGTCCCCGTCATGCGGCCCTTCGCCACGGAGCAGGACGACTGGCCGCGCCAGGTCGTGCCGTACTTCCGTGACGTCACCGATCACCTCAGCCGCACCGATACCGAGGTCCGCGCCCTGGACGACCTGCTCGGCTCCGTCCTCGACGCCCATCTCGCGAAGGTGGGCACCTGGCAGAACGACGACATGCGCCGCATCAGCGCCTGGGCGGCCCTCTTCGCCGTCCCCACCATGGTCGCCGGGATCTACGGCATGAACTTCACCCACATGCCCGAACTGGACTGGCGCTACGGCTATCCGTGCGCGCTCGCCGTGATGGCCCTCGGAGCTGGACTGCTGTACCGGGCGTTCCGCCGCAACGGCTGGCTGTGACAGTGACCGGCGACCCGGTCCGGCACCCCGGCCGACCGGCCGGAGCCGGTCCGACACCTTCCCGGGCCGGCCGGGCCGACCGGCACAGGTGCCGCTGATCGGTGGCACCTGGACTTCCCCGCATGCGATACGAGCCGCGACGCGAAGAGCGCGGCGCCAGGTGCGGGCCGCCGGGCAGGTGGCCGGGCTGGCGTGGTCGGGGCCGAGCCGGGAGCGGGACCTGGCCGTGCAGGCGGGCAAGGCGGCCCTGGCCGCCTGAATCGCCTGGGCGGTGGTCGGTCGGCGGCTCGACGCGCCCATGGCGTTCGTCGCCCCCTGGGTGGCGAACGTGCTGGTGGAATCGACCGTCTACCGGGTCCATGGCGCACGGGATGCAGCAGCTCGCAGCTCGCGGCGATCGCCACCGGGACGGTCGTGGCCACCGCGGCGGCGCTGCCGCTGCACGACACGACGACGGCGATGGCGCTGGTCCTGCCCACGACCGTGCTGCCGGGGCAGTGGCGGCGGCTGGGCAGCCAGGGCATCTACGCCGCCACCGGCGCCCTGTTCGACCTCACCGGTGGGTCCATCAGCATCCCCGCCGCCACGGCCCGTATCGCCGAGGCCGTCTTCGGCGCGTTCGTCGGTATCGCCGTCAACGCGCTGGTCCGTCCCCTGGTCTACCTGCGCGACACCCGCGCCGCCCTGCGGGACTGACCACACGGAACTGCGCTCGGTGGGACAGCAAGCCACCGGCGAAGTCGGCGACGCCGTAACAGGCTGCCGAGGCCGGTGCGAGAAGTGCGCCCACCCAACCCCGGTGCCCCGCGCGGCGCCTCCCAGGCCCGTCCCCGCCCAGAGAAGGGTTGGCGTCTGCCCCGTTCGCGTGCACCGGGCCGCACCGGAAACGCCGACCGGTCCGACCGGACGCACCACCAGCGCCGGCGGCGCACCGGGCGGATCCCGGGCAGGGCGGACCGGGCACATGTGAACGGATGCCCGCCCGGGACCGGACAAGAAGAGGGGGCATCGCCGAGAACGATGCCCCTGGCTTCCCAGGCAGTCAGCGTCGGGTGATCCGAGGGAAGACGGCGTCGTCGAGGACCAGTCCGACGGCCACCGCGACGGGGATCGCGAGCAGAGCACCGATGATGCCTTCGAGGGTGCCGCCGGCCAGCACGGCGAGGATGGTGACCAGGGGGTGGACCTGAATGGCGAACTTCATGGCGCGGGGCAGGATCAGGTAGTCCTCGGCGATCCGGAAGACGACGTAGAACGCGGCGGTCGCGATCGCCACAGGGAGGGAGACGGCCAGGGCCACCAGCGACACGACGATGCCGCCGATGGTGGAGCCGACCACGGGGATCAGGTCCATCAAGGCGACGAACACCCCCAGCGCCGCGGGGTAGGGGACCCCCCAGACCACCAGCCAGATGAACGTGGCCAGACCCGCGATGACCGACGTGGCGACGTTGGCCAGCATGTAACGCCCGGTGCGCAGCAGGATCTCGTCGACCAGGGCCGCCGTGTGGTCGCGTCGGCTGCCGGGCACGAAGCGCAGGCAGAAACGCTTGAGAGCGGGCAGTCCGGCCAGGAAGTAGACGGTCAGGATGATGACCAGGAACAGACCGGTCACGGTGGTGACGAGCAGTTGACCCGCGCCCATCACGCCGTTGGCCAGGCTGCTGGTATCGGTGCCCAGCTGCTTCTTGGTCTTCTCGATGATCTGGTAGCGGTCCTCCATCCGGCCCAGGAAGGAGTGGTGGTCGTGCAACTGCTGCAGCCAGGTGGGCACTTGGTGGACCACGGTGGTGATCTCATGGGCGGCGGGTGCTATGAACAGCGCGGAGAGGCCGCCCAGGACGAGGAACAGTCCCACGATCACCGTGGCCACCGCCCAGGTGCGGCCCAGCCCCCGTTCGGTGAGCCGGTTCACGAGCGGGTCCGCGCTGATCGCGATCACCAGGGAGAGCAGCACCAGCATCAGGATGCTCTCCATGTGCTGGACGGACCGCACCAGCCAGTACGCCGTCAGCGCCCCCAGACCGACCCGGAATCCGATGGAGAACCACGACCGTGACGGTCGGCATTCGGGCCCGGGACGGCGCGCGGTGTCTTCGGGCACGGGCCTGGCGGAAACCGCATGGCTCCGGCCCCCGTCCGGGCTGGTCTCCTCCGCGCTCACCGGCACACTCCTGGCTGTCTGGGTCCGCCACACCCTCGGCCGTGATCATCTCGGACGGAATGCGGGTGTGGAGGCATCCCTGACCGAAGTGCCCGTACGGGGAAGGGTGTTCGTGGCCGAAGGAGCAGGCGTCCTGCTCGGCCTCGGCGTTCGTACGGGCGTCCGTCGGTCCCGATGACCGGGTACCCAGGTGTGTCGGCGGAAACGACGGCGGACGGACGAGCCGGGGTGGGAAGGGGAGTGGTTTGCGGGCACCGCGGCGGGCAACTCGACCACTAGGACATCGTGCCCATAAGCCTCTCTCCGTTCCGAGGAGTCAGGACACCGCGGCACAGAAGGAAGATGAACGACCGTGACCACTCAACTCCCGCGCACCATGCCGAAATCATCGATCCGCGTCGCCGAGACGGGCTGGTCGAAGGCCCGTCACCGCCGGGCGAAGGGCGTGCGCACCTGCGTCGCCGCCGTCGCGGACGAGAGCGCGCCGACAGTGGCGCCGTCCGATACCGAGGCGAACATCATCAGGAGTACGGACTGACTCCGCCTGGATGTCTTCATGTCCTCTCCCTGGGTACCCGAGGCGACCCGGACCCGCGCCGGTCCGCCGATCCGGCGTGGACGATCCCCGACGAAGGAGGAGCGAATGAGCACGAGCACTGTGAAGGAAGCCGTGGAGGTCGGTGTACCGGTCCACACGGCCTACAACCAGTGGACCCAGTTCGAGCACTTCCCCCACTTCATGGAAGGCGTGGAGGAAGTGAGGCAGCTCGATGACCGGCACAACCACTGGATCACCAGCATCGGCGGTGTGCGGCGCGAGTTCGACACCGAGATCATCGACCAGTCGCCGGACGAGCGGATCACCTGGCGTTCCGTGGACGGCGACACGCGGCAGCGCGGCTCGGTGCGTTTCGAACCTCTGGACGCCGCGCACACCCGGGTGGAACTCACCATGGAGGTCGAGCCGACCGGCGTCGCCGAGAAGTCCGCGGACATGCTGGGCGTGATCGACCGGCGGGTCAAGGGGGACCTGCGGCGGTTCAAGGACTACATCGAGGACCGTGGCGGCGAGACGGGCGGCTGGCGCGGCCGTATCCGGCCCGAGGAGCCCGGAACGCCGCTCTGACGCTCCCCTCCAGTCGTGAAATTCGTTGATCGAGGAGATGTATTCATGAGTGCGGACATGTGGGGGTACCAACCGGCGGTCGGTTACACCGCCGGCACCAGTCTGATCGGCTACAAGGTCGAGGCGACCGACGGCGGTATCGGCAAGGTCGACAAGCACTCCGACGACGTCGGAGCCTCTCACCTCGTGGTCGACACCGGGGCGTGGATCTTCGGTAAGCACGTCCTGATCCCCGCCGGCCTCGTCATCGGCGTCGACACGGCGGAGGAGAGGATCTACGTCGACCGGACGAAGGAGGAGATCAAGAACGCTCCCGAGTTCGACAAGGACAAGCACACGGGCGACGCGGGTTATCAGGAGCAGCTCGGTGGCTACTACGAGGGCCACCGTGCGTGAGATCTGATGTGAGATCTGAGCCGGGGTGTGCAAGGGGTGGGCCGGAGCAGTCGCTCCGGTCCACCCCTTCCTCTTCGTTGTGGAGCCGGCTCTCAGGCGCGGGCGGCTTCGCGGACGGCCCGAGGGGCCTTCTTGTCGAGGGCGACGCGGACCAGGGCCGCGGCCAGTACGGCCGGCTCCGCGCCGTCCGCCAGACGGAGCAGGGCGGCGGGTGCGGTGGGCAGATCCAGGGCGCGGGCGCCCTGGAGGGCTTTGGCGTCGAGGTACGGCGCCGTCCCGGGCCAGACCGTCTGTGCCTCGCGCAGGAAGATGTCGGCGCCGGCCGGTCCCACTCCGGGGAACTCCTGGAGCAGGCGCCGTATCGTCGCCGTGTCGCCGTCGGCCTGATCCCGCAACTGTCGCAGGTCGCCTCCGTAACGTTCGGTGGCCAGCGTCGCGCCGTCACCGAGCTGGGTGGCGGTGCGTTCGTCGTAGCGCCGGTAGCCGCCGCGGCCGAGTGCGTCGACCCGCTGCTGCCAGGTGGCCTCGGCCATCCGGCGTGGATCACGCATCCCGGCGGCGGTCAGCTCTTTGGCCGCGGCGACCGCGATGTCGGCGCGAATACGCGCACTGAGCAGGCAGGCGAGCACGAGCAGCCGGTACAAAGGCTGAGGTGTGTCCTTGAGCGGGATGCCCGCCTCGTCGGCGTAGGTGCGGCCGTGGGCGTCCAACAGCGCCCGCATCACGCCGCGTTGGGTGGTGGTGGCCATCCGATCTCACCTCCGAAGACCGCGTTCGGTATTTCGTGTACCCGGATGGATCCGGGCGAAGGGGAGGGGACCAGATCGCGCCTCGCTCGGGAGTGGGAAGTGCCGCCGACTACGTTCCGTTCGTGATCGTGGCGAGTTCCTTGTCGAGCGCCGGAGCGATGCCCCGGGCGTCGAGGCCGGCCCTCCGGCGCACCTTGCGCACGAACTCGGCGACGCCGTCCTCAGGCAGCCACACCCGTGTGGTGGACCGGGCGACGAGGCTCACCTCGACGCCGTCGATCGGTCCCGCCGCGGGTCGCACGGTGATGTCTCCGTCGCCGGCCGGGGACATCAGGCCCATGGCGAGCAGTTCCCAGGCAAAGGTCCAGCCGACTTCCAGTCCATCGGGTCCCAGCAGCACCAGACGCGCAGCCAGGCAGTCGTCCGGCCGGTAGACCAACTCCATGGGGATGACGGCCCCTTCGTCGTCCGCGAGGACCACGAATCCGGTCGCGCCGACCTTCAGCTGCGGGCCGTCCGACGGCTGAGTCACGACACGGCCTCCGTCTGCCCGGAGCCGCTCTCGGCCGCAGGGACCATCGACGTCTGCGGCCGCGGAGGCGCGGGCGTCGCGGATACCGGGCACAGCACGCGCACCGCCGACATGGCTTCCTCCACCGTGCGAGTGCCGGTGAGGACGCACAGGGTGTAGGCGGCGTTCCGCAGAGCGACAGCGACGGCCGGGTCCCCGTGGGCCACGAGCGCCAGGTAGTGGTCGACAGCCTGTCGCAGCACTGCCGGGTCCGGGACCATCACGCGGGATCTCCACCTTTCCGGCGGGGTGGCCGGGCTCGTCGGGTCGAGGTCGTGGCGAGCGGGGGAGGGCACGATGACACTCCTCGAAGGGGGGAAGGAAGCGTGCCTGCCGGTCTGAAGCACTTGACTGGGCTCCCGTGTGCCCCGTCCGCACGACCCGAAACAGAGCGGGCCGCGGCGGACGCCCTCGTCGGCCACCGGGGGGCTGTGCCTGGCCCGTTCCTGTTCGGAGCGGAAACGGGGTGGTAGAGGTACTGGCGGCGTCCGACGGTATCCGTGTCCACGGCCTGTAGGTGTCCGCTGGCCCGCGGTAGATCCACACGTCCTGCCAGGTTGTCCCTCGGTATCGAAGTACCGGAAGCCCCGGCCGTGGCGTCGGCGGCGGTACCGGGGCTCGATGAGCCGACTGCCGCAAAGACGCACCCGACCCCCTGGAAAGCCTCCTTGGCACGCAAGGCGCCTTCCCACGCATTCTTCGCGGTGCTGGACCGATCAGCTCCCGCCGCCGGGGGTCTCAGGTGCTGCCGGGCCCGCCACTGCCGGACGAGCCACCGATCGAGAGCCCCAGCGCGGGCGCTCCTGCTTGGCACTGCGTTTGGTGGCGGAACGGCCGAGTTGGTGCGGCCCGGGGCGCTCGCTCTCGTCGTCCGCCCGGGGCACCTCGTTCGGCTCCCGGGCCCCCCTGTTTCCCTGTATGTCGCGTTCATGATTGCCGAGCACCCCCACTCGTGAAGTGAAGACCCGGGCATCGCCTTTCCCGCGTCGGCCCTACTGCGCCCGGCCCCCTTGGACTTGCCGGGCTGATCGGTCCCGATGACGTCTCGGGGGAGACGGGGGACCACCCGTCGTCGGCGCCGCTCCCGGCCGGGATGCCGCCGGGGACCCGCGCTCGTGGACGAGGTCGGAGGCCTGCTCGAAGTGGCGTGGGGTGGGCAGGAGTTGGGCGAGTTCGCCGGGGAGCTGTTCGTTGGCCCAGAGGTGGTGTGCCGTACGGACGGCTTCGTCTGTCTCCGATGCGGTCGGCGACCTCGGCGGCGTGCGGGCCGAAGGCGGAGACGTCGATGGGGACCGGCTCGTCGGGGACGGTGTAGAGGCGGGCGTTCTCCACGGTGTAGTGCTTGCCCCGGTGGCTGATCTGGTTCCCGGTGAACAGCTCGCGCATTATGTGCACCGCTTCTTCCAGCATTTCCAGGCGTACGTCGGCCTCGGGCCACGCGTCGCCGAGGATGTGCTCGTTGAGAGCTTCGCCGATGCCGATGCCGAGCCGGAAGCGGCCGTCCAGTTGTACGGCGCTGGTGGCCGCCGCCTGGGCGACGAGCGCAGGGTGCATACGGATGAGGGGGCAGGTCACGGCCGTCTGCACGGGCAGCGAGACGGACTCCGTTACGACGTTCTACTTGGGGCAGTGGACCGTCCGCCCTCCGGGTGGCCGTGCAGTGCACCGGGAAACGTCCCGTTCTGCACCGGGTGTGAGAGCTCGGCGATCGCTGTGGTGATCCGCTGTTGCAGGTGGTCGGGCAGTGGCGCTCCGTTGACCGAGTCGACGAGTGCTGCATCGTCTGTTCCGTGTCGATGTCGATCTCTCCGGACACCGCCACGACCGTCCAGCCCCCGGCCCGATGCGTCACGATCTCCAGGAAAGCCGACGGGGCAACCGCCGCTGGGACGCGCGGTGTTGCACAGACAGCTGGGCTGCTACTCCTGGGCGGAGCGGAGAAGTCGTGTTCTGACATGACAGTGGCTCCCGAAGCGTTCGCCTGTCCTCTGCCGGTACAAGTTTCGTCCGGCATACGAAACACGTCAAGAGATACCTGAAATCTATTTCGCGCCTTTGAATGCGCGAATGTTACGCCCTAGGCTGGGGCGCATGGGTGGAGTATCCGAGACACATGCGGGATGGACGTTTCTCACCAGCCATGCCCGGGTGCTGGCTGTGATCGCCGACGATCACCGCATCCGCATCCGTGACATCGCCGCGCGGTGCAGGCTCACCGAGAGGGCCGTCCAGAAGATTATTTCCGATCTGGAGCAGGATGGCTATCTCACCCGCACACGGGAGGGGCGGACCAACGCGTACCGGATCCAGCCGGGGACCATCCTGCGGCATCCTGCCGAGGCGGGGATGACGGTCGAAGCGCTGCTGTCCGCCCTCGCGCGGCACGACGATCAGCGTGACGGCCGGCCGCCGCGGTCACGGACGGTACGGCCGCGCGAGCGTGATTCCGAATCCGCCGAGTGACGGCAGGGGCTCGATCGCGCGCCGCTGTTTGAAGCGTGCGGCAAGGGGGACCCGGCCGGTGCTGGGTGGTCAAGGGAAGTGGGGCTGCGGAGTGCCCCGCGAACACATTGGGGTGGACC
>NZ_JBHXME010000221.1:0-583 GCF_042721125.1 Streptomyces sp. NPDC058469 | reverse complement strand
CGCGGGCGGCATGGGGGCCCGGGCGGGTGGGGGGGGGTCTTGGTATGTGGGGGGGGGGCGTGGCCCCCCCCCCCCCACCCGGCGGGACGCGACCCCCCCCCCCACGGGCCCATCCACTTCGGCTTGCCGCTTTCCGGCTGATCTGCTGCGGGTGGCAGGCACCGTACAAGCGTGCGGTGCGGCCGGCGCCGGCTTCCACGGCCGTTGCGCCCCTCGCCCCGTTCGCCACGCTTTGTTCGCTTTCTCTGGCTCTGGGTGATCCTGTGCGTGAGCCTGTTTCGGGGCTCTCTGTGCGGGAATGCGGCCTGTGAGTGCTTCGGACAGGAGGCACGTCCGTGGGAGCTGGCGTATGCCGGATCGCGGGTGTGTTTCGCCTGGTCAGTGCGTGCTCGCTCCCATGGGGACCGTCCAGTCGGCAACCCCTTGAGGGAGTTGTGAGCACCATGGCCACAGTCACCAGGAAGCGCCATCCGCACGACGACGCCCCGGACACCGCCGCCGCCTTCGCCCGCCTCGCGCACCTGCCCGACGGGCCCGAGCGGGACGCTCTGCGCGACGAACTCGTCCGCCTCTGGCTCCCCAT
>NZ_JBHXME010000220.1:0-14643 GCF_042721125.1 Streptomyces sp. NPDC058469 | reverse complement strand
GTGGTGGCCCGGCCGACGGTGGTTTGTCAGGTCGGGCAGTAGAGGTCGAGGGGTCTGCCGGCGCCGACGGCGTTGATCAGGGTCTGAAGTTCGGAGGGAGCCTTTCAGCGTGGCTGCTGATCGGGCAAGGGGGGGGCGGTGTCCGCAACGCGCGAGGCTCCCGTGCCGTTGAGGGGGGCGTTCGACGTCCCTCCCGGACCGGCAATCCGCCTGGGCCGTCGGGAAGACAAGGTCCGGACGGCGGGCTCGGTGGTCCGTCTGTTGAACGGCACGACCACAGGCCCGCACATCGGCGATGGCGAGAAGGCCACTCTGTTCCAGCCGTCCGACGATCCGTCCGACAGCGCGGCCGCCATCAGCGGCGCGGCCGTCTTCCCTTGGAGGGGGCGACGACCGGTTGGCTACGGGTGGCTCGGAGGTACACGGCGATCCGCCCCGACGGTCGCCGGACGGGTCCCTACGGCGGCTATCGCCCGGTAACGGCGGGGGCCGGCACAGGTGGCGCGGGCTCGAGGGCGACTCACCCTCACTGCTTCAGGTGCGGCACACCGCTGTGGATCGGGTGGTGGCCCGGAGTCGCTCGTCGGCATGTCGGCCGGACAGCGGCGTTGCGTAAGCGGCTGGGGCGGTCTCAGTCGGCCGGTGACAGGAAGGGTCATGCCTGGACTGTGGGGCGAACGTTGATCTCGCCGATCTCGACGTCGCCCGGCTGCTCGATGGCGAAGGCGACCGCGCGGGCGACCGCCGCCGGCGGGATGCCCATCGCGTCCATGTTCTTGCGTATCTGCTCGCGGACGTGCGGGTCTGCCATGGAGCTGGCGAGATCGGTGCGGACGTATCCCGGCGAGATGGCTGTCGTGCGCACCACTCCGTCGGTGGACTCCGTGCGCAGCCCCTCGTGGACGGTGCGCACCGCGTTCTTGGTCGCGGCGTACACCGCCATCGAGGGGGACGTGCCGTGGAGGCCGGCCACGGAGACGATACTGACCAGGTGGCCCGACCCTTGCTCGCGGAAGGCGGGCAGGGCGGCGGCGATGCCGTTGAGCGTGCCGCGAAGGTTGACATCGATCATGGCCGACCAGCCTTCGGTGTCGAGGTCGGCCAGCGGGCTGATGGGGGCGATGCCGGCGTTGTTCACCAGTACGTCGATACGGCCGTACTGGTCGACGGTGGTGGAGACCAGTCGCTGCAGGTCCTCAGCCTTGGTGACGTCGACGACGCACGTGGCAGCGCGGCCCCCTTCCTCCTGGATGTCCTGCGCTATGGCGTCGATGCGCTCGCTGCGGCGCGCTGCGAGGACGACCGAGGCGCCGCGACGGGCGAGCAGGCGGGCTGTGGCTTCGCCAATGCCGCCGCTCGCTCCGGTGATGGCGACGATCTTGCCGTGAAGAGAGAGCACTGCTGCCTCCAAGTAAAGTGGACACGTGTCCGCTGTCTGTTTCACCCTACCGGACACGTGTCCACTTGTCGGGGGTGGAACATGAGGAGAGGCCCATGAGTACGCCGGCACGCCGTCCGGACGCCGTGCAGAACCGGATCCGCATCGTCGAGGCCGCCGGCGCGGCCCTCGCCGAGTCGAGCCACGTCCACCTCAACGAGATCGCCAAGCGTGCCGGCGTAGGACAGGGAACGCTCTACCGGAACTTTCCCAACCGCGAAGCGCTCCTCGCCGAGGTCTACCGGCGCGACGTCGAGGAACTCGTGGCCGCCGCCTCCGCTCTGCTGGCGGAACACGGGCCCGTGGAAGCCCTGCGCCACTGGCTCGACCGAGTGATCGACTACGCCGAGATCAAGTACGGCGTCCTGGCAGCGCTCGAGCCGGCGGCGTGGCAAGACCTTGTCGCCCACAGCCAGAACCCCATCGAAGACGCCCTCGCTCACCTGCTGGACGCCGGGAAGGCGGCCGGTTCCATCCGCATGGACGTGGACGCCCACGGGGTCCTCCTGCTCATCGCCTACCTCGGCCGACTGGACCGGGATGAATGGGAATCAACGGCGCGTCCCCTGATGAACGTCATCCTCGACGGCCTACGCCGACAGGACGCGGACCGGTGAGGGGCCGGTGGGGATAGCGCGAGCCGCCCGTCGGGCGCCTTCGGCTGAGGCGGGCGCGGCCGGCTGGCGTCCACGAAGGCGTTCTTGCGCTCGACTTCGTTTCTGCTGACGAGGCGTGCAGGCCGTAGGTCAGGGATACGGTGCTCCGGAGCCCGGCCCGCTGAACGCCGTCCTGGGAGAGCGAAAGGGCCGGGAACGCGGCAGGAACGGGTGGCGGTAGTGACCACCACCTTCAACACGATCACTCCCGTTCCGCCTCGCGCGGTACTGCCTGTCCGTTCCCGCGGGAGGTCCGGCGGGTGATGCGCCTGTTCGTGAGCATGATCGCGACCCAGGTGATCAGTGATTTCGAGTGCTGGATGATCCCCAGCGACTTCGCCCCCATTCGCCCCGGCGGAATCCGACGGCGGAACGGGGAACCCGATCCGGAGTCCGGCCTTGCGGAGACCTACCGGCTTTCCATCGCCTGTTGCTGCACGCCGCTGCTCGGGGACTTCGCCAATCCCCGTCCCGTACCTGGCGCCCGGACCCCGATTACTGATCTCTTCGGGTTGTTGTCGGGTGCCGATCTCTGCGGTAGGCCGGTGGTATGCGGTACGCGCAGGGCGGCGGATTGACCGCCGAGCGGCGAGAGTTTCGTGAGCGGATCCGGTACGAGGCGGGTGAGCGGTTCGCCCGCGGCGAGAAGAGCTCGGTGATCGCGAGGGATCTGCGGGTGAGTGAGCGGTCGGTGGAACGCTGGCGGCGTGCCCGGCGGGAGGGCGGGATGGACGCCCTCGCCACCGCGGGGCCGCCGAAACTGCCCAGGCTGTCTGACGACCAGTTCGCCGAGTTGGAGAAGGAGTTGGCCCTCGGCCCCGCTGAACACGGCTGGGAGGACCAGCGGTGGACTCTGGCACGGATCAGAGTCCTGATCGCCTTCAGCTTCCGGATCGACTGCTCGATGGCGGCGGTATGGCGGTTGCTCCACCGCCACGGCTGGTCCTGGCAGTCTCCCGCCCGCCGCGCGCTGGAACGTGACGAGCATGCGGTCGGGCTGTGGAAGAAGGATGTGGCCGCAGGCGGAATGACTGCGGCGGCGCTCGGGGCGTTCGTCGTCTTCGAGGACGAGGCCGGGTTCTCGATGACTCCGCCACGGGCCCGCACCTGGGGCCGGCGTGGGCAGACGCCGGTGGTGCGGGTGCGGGGCCGGTCCTGGCGCCGCTGGTCGATCGCCGCCATGTGCTGTTACCGGCCGGGCGAAACGTCCCGGCTGATCTACCGGCCGCGCCGTCACCGCAAGCACAAGGGCACCGGACGCGACGGCTTCTCCTGGAGCGGCTACCGCGACCTGGCCGTCCGCGCGCACATTCAGCTCGGCGACCCCATTGTTTTGATCCGGGACAACCTCACCGTCCACCGGGCCGCCGGGATGCGTGAGTACGCGGCCGCACGTGACTGGCTCACCATCGTGCAACTGCCCTCCTATGCACCGGACTTGAATCCGGTGGAGAGCGTCTGGTCGCTGTTACGACGGGGCCCGCTGGCCAACACCGCCTTCACCGACGACGAGCATCTCGAACGCACTCTGCGCCGGGGCCTGCGTCATATCCAGCTCCGGCCCGACCTCATCGACGGTTGCCTCGCCGACACCGGACTCACCCTCACCCACCACTTGTCAACAATCCGACGAGTTCAGTAACTCATGATCCGCCCTCTGCGGTCTGGTGGGTGTGGCCTGTTGGGCTGCTACTGGCTGGGTGAGGTGAACAGAGTGCGCAGGGTTTGGGTGGCTGTTTCGCGTAGCCAGGTGTGGGCGGGGTCGTTGTCGTGGCGTTGGTGCCAGAGCAGGTGCAGGGGTACTTCGGGTAGGTCGAGTGGCACTGGCAGGGTGGTCAGGCCGAGTTGGTGGCGGACGGAGCGGGTGACCACGTCGGGGAGGGTGACCACGAGGTCGGTGTCGCGGGCGAGTTGGAGTGCGGTGGCGGTGGTGGGGGCGGAGGCGATGACGCGGCGTTTGTGGCCGAGGGCGCTCAGGGCGTCGTCGATCCGGTTGTGGAGGAGTCCGCGCCGGGAGACGGTGAGGTGATCGGCCGCCGCGTATCTCTCGGGGGTGACGGGCTGTTGAGTGAGGGAGTGGCCTGGGCGGACGGCCAGGACGAGCCGGTCGCGGCCGATGAGGCGGTGGCGGATGTCGGGCAGGGACGGCGGGCCATCACTGGAGGCGAGGTCGACCTCACCGCGGCGTAGCTCGGGGGTGTCGTCACCGGGCTCGGCGGTCAGCCGGAGTTGCACCCCGGGGGCCTGGCGGTGCACTGCGGCGATCAGGGCGGTTGCACAGGTGGTGGCGAGGGCGTCGTGCCAGCGGACGGTGAACACGCGCTCCAGCCTCGCCAGGTCGAGTTCCGTCTGAGCGGACAGCAGGTGGTGGGCCTGCTGCACCAAGGCGTGGACCTGGGTGCGCATGGCCAGGGCGCGGGTGGTGGGAGTCATGTGGCGCCCGGTGCGGACCAGGATCTGGTCGCCGGTGGCCTTGCGGATACGGCCCAGAGAGCGGCTCATCGCCGGTGAGGTGACATGAAGGCGGGCGGCGGCACCCTGGACGCTTCCTTCCTCGAGGAGCGCGTCCAGGGCGGCGAGCAGGTTCAAGTCCAGTTGCATACCAGTAACTATACAAGTGACAAAGATGCACTTGCTGTTAACAATGACGGCTTCTACCTTCGAGGTGCGGGGCAGGGACAGCGTCCGGGAACACCCCGCTTCTACCGACCCAAGAGGAATGCCCCATGCCCACAGCCATACCTTTTGACCCCGACGCCACGCTCCTGTCCACGGTGACTGCTGCGGTGGAGGACGCCGGAGTCACCCTTCAGGAGCGCTACACGACCCATGCCCGGGGCGTGAGCCTGGAGGAGGTCGTCGGCGAGATCCACGCGAATGACGACGCAGTCCTCGCCGTACTGCGAGAGCCGCTGCTGCGGGCGAGGGCGGGATCGCGGTGGGCGGAGGACGAGTTGGCCGGCGGGGCGCTCCCGCAGGGCGAGTGGTGGGTCGTCGACCCGGCAGAGGGCAACATCAACCACGTTCACGGCATGCCGGACTGGGCCGTGACCGCCACCCTGGTGCGCGACAACCAGCCGGTCCTCACGGTCGTTCACCTCCCGCAGACCGGCGACACCTACACCGCCACCGTCGGCGGCGGCGCCCACCTCAACGGCCGTACGCTGACGGTGTCGGCGAAGAGTGACCTGGGGGCCGCATTGATCGGCACCGGACAGGCCCGGCCCGGCGAGAGCACCGACACCTTCCGCCGCATCGGGCAATCGGTCACCGCCATGCTCGTCGCCGGTCTGGTTGTACGTGTGTCCGTGCCGGCCACGCTGCAGCTCATCCATGTCGCCGCCGGACGTATGGACGCCTTCTGGCAGTTCTCCGACGTCCGCTCCGGTCTCGTCGCGGGCGCCCTGCTGGTCGCCGAGGCCGGAGGCACCGTCACCGACTTGGACGCCAAGCCCTGGAACGCGGCCAGCCGCGATTTCCTGGCCGCCGCCCCCCAGATCCACACCGCTGCGCTGGACGTCCTGTCCTCGATCTGACCAACTCCCCTGCCGGACCACCCTGGCCCTGCCACCCAACTCGCAATCGCGCGGGCCGAGCAGGGTGTTGTGGCTGGCTCCAGACAGACAGACAGACAGACAGACAGACAGACAGGCCGGACGGCCGCACACCGTATGTCACCCGTCCGTTGAGGGCGGGCCCCGTCACAGGCTCCGACTGCTGAGCCGTAGCCGAGCCGATCCACAGACTAGGACAGCCATGACCACGCTTTCCACAGCGCCAATCACCCCACCGCAACGGGCTCGCCGGGTCCTGTGGAGCATCCCGGTCCGGCTGCGCAAGAGCATCCTGGTCACGCACGTCGCCTCGGCGGGAGCCTGGATCGGCATCGATGCCATCTCCATCGTCCTGGTGGCGATCGGTTGGGTACGCGCGGGTGAGGACCGCACCACCGTATATCGCGCACTCGCGGACTTTTTCGTCGTCCCTCTTCTGCTCTCAGCACTCGTAGCAGGGACGGTCTGCCTGCTCACCGGTGCCCTACTGGGGTTGGCGACCAAGTGGGGCCTCGTCCGCTACTGGTGGGTCGCCGTGAAGCTGGTCCTCAACTTCATCGCCTGCGCGATGATGCTGGCGTTCCTGGGTCCCGTCACCGAACTCGCCACGGGCGAGCAGCCGTTGCAGGACATCTGGTTCGTCTCGTTCCTCGCCGCCACCGCCATGGCGCTGTTGAGTTTTGCCATGGTCCTCTCGGTCTTCAAACCGTGGGGCCGAGTTCGCAAGTAACGCAGCACCCGGACGATCTTGGCACAGGGGGCCTTGGCCAGCGTGGTGCCGCGTGCGGTCCTCTACGTGCGTACGCCCGTGCCGGCCATCCACCAGATGTCTCGGGTCGCCGCAGGATGTATGCATATGCACTGGCAGTACGAGGAGCGCGCGGTCTGGCTTGGGCAGGATGGTGTTGCTCGCCGGAACCGGCGGAGTCATCACCGGTGAAGGGCCGGCCATCGGAGCCGGCTGACGAGCATCGCGTCAGCACGTCGGCTCTGCACGCCCTCGCCCTGCCCGCCGCAACCCTTTGAACCCCGCCCTCGGCCGCCTCGCTGGCCGACCTCGGTGGCGCCTCGCATCGCCCGTGCATGAACAACCACCGCTGAAGTAGCAGTTTCTGCTCATATCCCTTACCTCTCGGAGGCCCCTGCCATGTCTGCTCCTGCCAACTCCGCTCCTGCCGTGCCGAGCACGATTACCGACGACTCAGCAATGCTCCCCGCCGTCGTCGAGGTCGCCGAACGGATCGGCGCCCGCGTACTTGCCCGCTACTCACCAGATGCTCGACCGGCCACCCGTGAGGACATCATGAGCCGCTTCGGACCTATGGAAGAAGAAGCCGCCGAGGGCGTTCAGGCTGCCCTGGCCGCGATCCGCCCGCAGGCCAACTGGCTGGGCGAGGATGAGGAGGAACAGCACCAAGGCGGCCTGCCCGCCGGCGAGTGGTGGGTGAGCGACATCGTCGAAGGCGCGATCAACCACCTGCACGGGCTGACCGAATGGGGCACCACCCTCACCTTGGTCCGCGACAACGAGCCTGTGCTCGGCGTGGTGCATCAGCCCATCGGCAACCTCACCTATACCGCCGTGCGCGGCGGAGGTGCCTTCCGCAGCGGAACCCGGCTACAGGCGTCCGCCAAGAACGACCTCAAAGTGGCGATGATGACCACCAGCCAGGACGGCGGCGAAGACCAGGCGCAACGCCGGCACATGGCGAAGGCATTCGCCGCCATGCTGGGCAACGCGTTGCTGGTACGCAGCACCGTCCCCACCACCTTCCCGCTGCTGGGCGTGGCCGCCGGCCAGTACGACGCCTACTGGCAGTTCCAGCCCGAGATGTCAGGGGTGGGCGCTGGTGTGTTGCTCGCCACCGAAGCCGGCGCCATAGCCACTGACCTGTACGGCCGGCCCTGGCGGCAGGGTGCCGACCTGCTGGTCGCCGCGCCAGGAGTGCACGCCGCCGCTCTGAACGTGCTTTCCAGTACCACCTGAACCGCTGCGGCGTCTGTCACCCGGCGGAAATCGCCAAACCCCCAAGTGCCGCTTGCCTATAAGGAGTTCAACCATGCATCTCACTGTTTTGGGCGCTTCGGGCGCCACCGGGCAGCTGCTGATCCAGCAGGCCCTTGATCGTGGCCACACCGTCACGGCCGTCGCCCGTAATCCCGACCGCCTCCCGGCCACCGGTCATGACGACCAGATGATCCGAGTGCGCGCTGACGTACGGGACACCGACGCCATCAGCCGTGCGCTCAAAGACGCCACCACCATCATCTCCGCACTGGGTATCCCCAGCCGTGACCAGGTCGGTGTGCTGACCGCAGGTGCTCGTGCCGCCGTGGCCGCCGTCCCCGAGCGCATCATCTGGATGGGGGCGTTCGGCACCGGAGCCTCCGCCGCCGCGGCCGGCGCCTTGACGCGCACCCTGCTGCGGGCCATGGGTGCCGAACTCACCGACAAGGTCACCGCCGACACCACCATCCTCGACGCCGGGGGCACGGTCTTTCACTGCGGGCCGCTGTCTGCCGGACCGCTCAGCGAACACCGTCGCACCGTGGACTTGAGCCAGGCACCCCATCGGCTCTTCCCCGCCCGCGTCAGCCGCGCCACCGTCGCCGCCGCGTTGCTCGACGCCGCCGAAACACCGGACCTACCCGACGGCACCTACGTGCCCCTCGACCGCTGAGTGTCTGCCTGGCGTACACGCTGCTCTTTTTTGCGCCTGGCCCGGCCTGACCCGAATCGACGGACAGGCGCGAGACGCTACTGAGCGATTTCAGAGTGGCCACTGATTCCCAATCAGGTTGTCAAGTGGCTGTGGTGACGTGCGGTGTGAAGGCGTCATGTCGCTGTGGCACCGGCGCGGGCAGCGGCGGTCTCGAAGTGCCTGTGGTCTCGTATGAGGGCCCATAGGACGTTGAGGCGGCGCCGGGCAAGCGCCAGGACGGTTTGCTTGTGGGCTTCCCCGCAGCGTGTTTGCGCTGGTAGAACCGCTTGGACTCGGGACGGCACACGGCGGCCACCTGGGCGGAGAGGTAGAACATTCGCAGGAGCCGTCGGTTGTAGCGGCGGGGTCTGCAGAGGTTGCCGCTGACCTTGCCTGAGTCTCGGGGGACCGGGGCCGGCCCGGCGACGCCGGCGAGCCGGTCTGGACTGCCGAAGGCAGACATGTCGCCGCCAGTCGTGGCGATGAACTCCGCGCCGAGTCGTCGTGGAGCGCCGGGCGGCCAATCAGTGGAAGCCACATCATCGGCTCTCGGTGACAGCCACACCCGGCACTCCTGGGTGTCCCGATCCTACGAATGACCCGGATCAACCCATGAAGAAGGGTGTGGATCGGGTGACGACGTTGGCGTCCGCAACGGACAAGGCTCCTGTGCGTGGGGTCTGTCGCCTGCAGTCGTTTCCAGACCGGTGGATCTGAGCGGTGAAGTCGACCTCGCCCCCGGACCCGGACTCCGCCGCCCGCCCTGCTGTGCCGCCACGTTCACGGCGTGAAGGCCCGCCGGGCGGCGCTCGCCGGGCCTGTGCGGCCGGGCCGTCGGTCCGGTGGTGTCCTGGCCTGGGTGCCACCGTCGTGGAGCGGGCAGTCGAGAAATCTGGGCGTGGTGGCGGTGCCGGGTGCTGGCAGGTTGCCCCGTTCCTCGAGCACCTGGTGTGCGGAGTGGTGGCCGGGCAGGCTAGTTTGCTCGGGTGAGTCTCCTTGATGATGTGGCCGAGCGTGACGGCTGGCGCTGCTGGGTGTGTGACGAACCGGTCGACCCCGACGAGTCGGTGAACGACCCGCGGGGGCCCAGCGTCGACAGCCGGACCGCCGACCGCAAGACCAAGGTCGCCGAGCGGCTCGCGCACCGTGGGTGCAACACCCGTAAGGGCGCGGTCAAGGTGGTCATCGCCTGGCCGGACCGCCTGTACGTGGTCGAACCCGCGCCGCTGATCACCGTTGCGGGGAGGCTGGAGCGTAAGGGGGGCCGCGAGATGGTGGGCCGTTGTCCGACCAGACGGGACGCCCAGGAGGCGGCGGATTGGCTGGTGGACCGGTTCTCCAGACTGGTACCGGGGCTGCCGGTGACCGCCGACATCGAGGCGGGCGGCGGGCAGTTCCTCGTCATCCTGGCCACCGGCCGCCGCTGACCGCGGCGGCGGGATCGGAGCTCCGCTGGCTGGTGGTTAGCCGATCTTCTCCGAGGGCTTGCAGTCGGTGGTCTGGAATGCCTTGTCAGCTGCGGCGATCTTGACGATGGCCGGGCCCTGGGCGTTGCCGTTGGCGATGATGGCGCTGCCTTTGCCGGTCGTGTCCCTCAAGCGTGCCCAGTAGCAGCCGTACGTGTTCTTGCCTTCGCTGCGGTAGGTGCCGGCGTGGATGTCTTTGCCCACCAGGAAGGTTCCATCGCCGGGAATCCCTCCCTTGGGCGCGGCCTCCTCCTGCGGCCCGCCAGTGGCGTTGGGGGAAGGGGCACCCGCCTGTACGTCTGCGCCCGTCGCGGTGGCGGTCACGGTCACTGTTGCGGAAGGAGAGTCCTTGCCCCCTCCTCTTCCGCCACTGCGATCCAACACGCCCTGAGCCTGGGCGGCGCATACTTGCAGTTCACCGGGCAAGTGATGCGACGAGGGCGCGTATTGAGTCGTGATCAGTTGGCGGTCCGGGTGAGGTCTTTGATCCAGATCACCGAGGTGCGCAGGTGGAGGCCGGCGAGGTAGCTGTCTGGGGTCTTGTCGTACCGGGTGGCGATGCCCCGCCAGGCCTTGAGCTTGTTGATCAGACGCTCGACGGTGTTCTGCTCCTTGTAGAGGCAGGTGTTGTGGCTGACGGTCCGGCCGCCCCCGGATCCCTTCTTCTTCCGGTTGGCGGCCTGGTCCTTCTTCTCCGGGATCACGGCTTTGATACCGCGTCTGCGCAGGTAGGCCCGGTTGCCGCGGGAGGAGTAGGCCTTGTCAGCGGCGACCGCGTCCGGCCGGGTGTGGGGACGGCCGACGGGACCGCGGACCCGTAACTTCCTGAGCACGGGCAGGAACTGCGGGCTGTCGGCAGCCTGGCCCACGGTCCGCACGAACGCCGGCGGACGGCACTTGCGGTCGGCTGCGAGGTGGACCTTGCTGGACTGCCCGCCCCTGGAACGCCCCAGGAGGGCTGCCTTCAACCTCAGTTTTCGCCGCCGTGGGATGCGCCGTCGCTCCTCCCGCCCGGGATCGAACTCGGCGTCCTGTCCGTCTTGTTCTTCGAGGCTGCCCCTTTTGACCTGGCCTTCTCCGCCTCGGTGGCAGCCTTCTCCAGGGCGCCGAGGACGTCCTCGCCCAGGTGCATCCCGGCAGCATCGTGGTGAGCGCGCGCGGTGGGGGAGTCGATGCTGACCAGGGACAGATCGATCTCACCCCGCTTCGCGGCTTCCGCGATCAGGCCCTCCATCAGGGCCTCGAAGACACACCCGTCCCGCCACTGCCGGAAGCGGTTGTGCACGGTCGACCAGGCACCGAACTCCTGCGGCATCTCCCGCCACTGCCCGCCGGTCTTGAACCGCCAGATCACGCCCTCGAACTGCTGCCGCAGCCGCTCGGGGTACGGACCGTACTCGCAGATCGGCAGGTACGGCCCGATGAACTCCCATTCCTCATCGGTCAGTTGCAGTCGCGTCACGCAAGAAGGTCTATCGGTCCAGCCCTCGCCACGAAGCCGAATCCCGCAGGCCGATCACGACTCGATACGCGCCCTTGCCTCGCCGTTTCGGTTGACGTGAGGCCGGTTGGTGGCCGGGAACGCGAAAGTGCCCTCTGATCTGGGACGATGAACCTTGTCGAGGGGTTCTGTCGGTCCAGATGGACGGCACTTTCTACGTGCAGGGAGGGTATCGGTTCGCGTCCCTGGCTTCATGTCTCCGCCGACGGTGCAGGGGTGGCCGGGGCACGGCTGTTGGCCTATCTCGCCGAGGTCACCGGACTGACCAGCGCGTCGCGAACTACTCGACACGCTCGTGATCGATGAACGCCGTCAACACGTCCACAGTCGCGTCGGGCTGCTCGTCGGGAATGAAGTGTCCGGCTTGTGGGATGAAGACGCCGGTCGCGTTCTCTGCCCACGGGCTGATGGAGGCGGCCATGTCGGGGACCGAGCCATGGGAGCTGGAGATTCCCAGGACCGGGACGGTCAAGTGCCCTCGTTCGAGAGCGGCATGATTCTTACGCGCTGATTCCGCGGCGTCGCGGTAGTAGGCGAGACACGCTGAAAGACCTCCCTCGGCCGCGATGGCGGCGGCGTAATGGTCGATCTCGGCGCCGTCGAAGGTGTTCGGGGACAGAGCTTTGACCTTCAGGAACCAGCCGACGTAGTCACGCTCGCGGCCGGTGAGCAGAGTCTCGGGCAGTTCGGGCACCAGGTGGAAGGCGAAGTGCCAGGTCTTCCAGGCCCGGTCGGGATCCGTTGGGATGGAGTCCGGGAGGGTGATTCCGGGAATGCCGGCGTCAAGCAGAGCGACACCATGCAGGCGCTCTTCGTACTTCAGGGCCAGCGAGAAGGCAACCCAGGCCCCGATGTCGTGGGCGACGAGCCAGTATTTCGGCACGTTGAGCGCGGTCAGCGCGGCCTGGACACGCGAAGCGACGGTGTGCGTGTCGTAGCCCCCTTGAGGGCGGTCGGAGTGGCCCTGCCCCGGCAGGTCGATCGCGATCACGTGGAATCGCTCGGTAAGGCCTGGCATCACCTTTCGCCAAGCCCACCAGGTCTGCGGGAATCCGGCGAGCAGGACGACGCTTGGACCGGCCGGCCGGCCGCCTTCCACGGCGTGAAGTCGGATTCCTTCCGCGTCGACCCAGCGGTGAGTGAAACCCGCAAGGTCGTACAGCGGCAACCCGGGGACCGGGTTCTGGTCGCAGGAGCGGTTCGGGGCTATGGCGTCGGCGGTCATGTCTTGAGCCTACCGCATCTTGGACTGGTCAGTTCAAGATAGGATGGGCAGGGCCACAACGGCTGGTCCAAGAACGAGGTGCATGCGTGATGGCCGGGAAGAAGCAGTTCGACGTGGGCATCACGCTCGACGCGGCGATGGTCCAGTTCTGGCGGGCCGGATACGCCGACACGTCTCTCGACGACCACGACCTCTGCAGGACGACCGGATTGAACCGCAGTTCCATCTACTCCTCGTTCGGCGACAAAGACTGTGCGGGCGGCGGCCCGGCTGGGCCAGGTCCTCGTTTCGAGCAACTCCCGTTTGATGGTGGCGAAGAACGACTCGGTGAGTGCGTTGTCCCAGCACTGCCCGGTGCGGCCGACGGACAGACGGATGCCCAACTCCGTTGCCAGGGCGGCGAATTGCTGACTGGTGTACTGACAGCCGCGATCCGAGTGGAAGATCACCGGCCGGGTGGGACGACGACGGCGGCAGGCAGACCGGAGGGCGTTTGCGACCAGTTCGGTCCGCAGGTGGTCGGCGGTGGACCAGCCGACCACGCGACGGGAGGCGATGTCGATGACGATGGCCAGATAGAGCCAGCCCTCGTCGGTGGCAACGTAGGTGATGTCACCGCACCAGCGGGTGTCCAGGCCGTCCGGGTCGGGAGCGAAGTCCCGGACGACGAGGTCGGGCCGGACGGCGGCCCGCGGGTCGGGGACCGTCGTCAACTGCCGTCGCCTGCGGTGCCGGCCTCGCAGTCCGGCTGTGCGCATCAGCCGAGCGGTGCGGCGACGGCCGCAGTCCTCGCCCTGCCGTTGAAGGACGGCGTGAATGCGCGGGGCCCCGTAGGTCCCGCGGGAGTTCACGTGGACTTGCGTGATCTTCTCGGTCAGCTCGGCGTCGCGGACCGCTCGCGGGCCGGGCTTGCCGCTGCGGCGGGCGTAGAAGGCGGTTCGGGAGACCTGCAGCAGTTCACACGCGCGCTTGACGTTGTGACCGTCTCGCTTCTCCGCCTCGATGAACGGGTGCACCGTCACCGGGTCTCCTTCGCGAAGAAAGCCGTGGCCTGCTTGAGGACCTCCACGTCCTCCCGCAGCCGGCGGTTCTCCCGCCGCAACGCGGCCAGCTCCTCACGTTCACTGCTGGTCAGGCCATCGCCCTCGCCCGCGTCGGTCTCGGCCTGGCTCACCCACAGCCGCACCGCGGTCTCGGTCAGGTCGAAGTCCTTGGCGATCTGACCGACCGGGCGGTCACCACGTCGGCACAACTCGACGATCTCGGCTTTGAACTCCGGCGTGAACGAACGGCGAGGCCGAGGCTTCTTCTTCCTCATGCTCCATGATGGACATCCTCCCGGGGCAGAACCCCTGATCTCAGATGTCCGTCAAAGCGGATCAAGCCCAGTGCACGTTGACATCACAGACAGGCACACGATATCTCGATGACCGCGTTGTTCGGCATGGTCAATGGCATCTACGGCCGGGTGCGACTGACGGAGACGGGAATGCAGTTCCGCGCTTTGGTCAGTAGGCGCTCGATTTCGTGGTGCGAAGTTGCTGGTGTCGAGTCGCGGAAGTGAACGCGAGGCCAAACGAACGGTAATCAGGGAAGAGCACGAGACGGAGCGTGCACGAATCGCTGCCGATATTGAGCGTGAGCGGATCCGGCGAGGCGTGACAGGACAAGAGGATTTTCCTGATGCCTCTACTGATGAGGGTGAGGCGCCAGGAGCAGTATGAGCCCTTGGTCCGGATCAGTGATGGCCCTCTTCGTACGCCCGGGCTTGCCCCTCCATCCGAGCGTTCAGCGGTACCCAGGCAGTCGAGGCCATGACCGCGCGGCCCCGCGGCTCGACAGCACCCAGGGGTGCGGCCGCCGCCCCGCGGGAGCACTCTGCCGATTTCTTGCCTGTTCCGCTTGCTTGGAGTGCACGCCAAGGCCATAGCGTTGAGGGCATGCCGGTATCACTAGGGTCTCGCTGGCGTCCCGGAGGCTGCCCAACTTCTATACCGGCTCCCGGCTACTGAGGTTGAACTCGGGTTGTCGTCGGTGTGAGTGATAACCCGGTTTCGATGAGGCATCCGTCGATGAGGTGGGGGCGGTACTGGATCGTGCG
>NZ_JBHXME010000219.1:0-15083 GCF_042721125.1 Streptomyces sp. NPDC058469 | reverse complement strand
ACCGCGCCGACGACCGCCGAGCCCAGCGGGTCCGGTGCGACAGGAGCCCCGAGCGCGGGGGCGAGCAGCGCGGCGAGGGCCGTGCCGAGCACGGTTCCGCCACCGGCGAGCACCAGGTGCTCGCCCAGGAACATGCCGACGACCTGGGCCCGGGTGAAGCCCAGCGCCTTGAGCCGGGCGATGTCCCCGAGCCGCCCGCGGATCCGACCGCCGGCCGCCCCCGCGACGGCCAGGGCGGCGGCCAGCAGGGCGCCGAGGCCACTGAGACCCAGCAGCAGTCCGACGAGCCTGCTGCCCTGTTCCTGGGAGTCGCGGGCGTCCTTCCATGTGGACAGGCGCGCGACACGGTCGCTGCCGATGTCGGTGACGGCGCGCTGCGCGATGTAGTCGGCGTTCGCGGGATCGGCGAGGTAGATGCCGACAGTACGGCCCTGGGCGTCGGCATTGGGCTGGACGCGGTCCAGGGCAGCGGGCGCGACCCAGCCCAGTCCGTATCCGGCATCGGCGAAGCCGACCTGGTCGGGACTGTCGGCGATGCCCACGACCCGCAGTTGCACAGGCGGCCCGCCGGGAGCCGCGACGGTGACGAGGTCGCCCAGGTGCGCCCAGGCGGCTTCGGCGGCGGTGCGTTCCAATACGACCTCGTCGCTGGCGGCGGCGGTGAGCCAGGTGCCCTGGCCGACCAGGGGGCGAGGGCTGCCCGGCTCGTCAGCGCGCAGACTAAACGGCAGCCGGTCGGCCGCCCCTCGGCTGCCGTCGCCGCGCGCGTGGGCGAGGCCGAGCAGGGTGACGTCGGCGACGGGCTGATGCACCGTCAGCCGGGTGACGCCCGGCAGGGTCGTCAGCAGGCCGAGCGGCAGGCGGGCGTCGGCGTCGGCGGCAGCGACCGTGTCGATGCGGACCTGCGGGGCGTCGGCGGCGCGGAAGGCTCGCTGCCACGGGTCGAAGGCGGCGTTCAGGAGGGCACCGGAGAGCAGCAACGCGGTGACGGTGCCCGTGACGGCGAGCACCACGAGCAGCGAGGCGAGTCGGTGGGAACGCAGGTCGGCGCGCATCCAGCGGACGGCGGCGCGCACGGTCAGCCGCCCAGCTCGATGACGCCCCGCACCCCGCGTGCGCCCCGCTTCGCGCCCGCCGCGGGCTCGTCGTCGAGGCGGGCGTCGTCCATGACGCGGCCGTCGAAGAGGCTGACCACACGGTCGGCATTGCCGGCCACCCGTGCGTCGTGTGTGACCAGCACGATGGTGCGGCCTTCGGTCCGGAAGGCCCCGAGCAGGGCCAGTACCTCGCGCGCGCTGTGGCTGTCCAGCGAGCCGGTCGGCTCGTCCGCCAGCAGTACGTCCGGTTCGTTGACCAAAGCCCTTGCGAGTGCGACGAGTTGGCGTTCCCCTCCGGAGAGCTGCCGGGGATCGCTGTGGGTGCGGTCGGTGAGTCCGAGCCGCTCCAGCAGTCGACCGCGTCTGGCGCGTGCAACACGAGGGGTCAAGCCGGCAAGCACCGCCGGGAGTTCGACGTTTCCGGCGACAGTGAGGTCGCCGAGGAGGTTGCCGCTCTGGAAGACGATGCCGAAGTTCCGCCGGCGTTCGATCGCCCAGCGCGTCTCGCTCGCGGTGTCCATGCGCCGCCCCGAGACGTGGAGTTCGCCCGAGTCGGGGCGCTGCAGGCCGCCGAGCAGGTGCAGCAGGGTGGACTTGCCAGCGCCGGAGGGGCCGGTGACGGCGATGAACTCACCGCGTTCGACGATCAGGCTGACCCCGCGTACGGCGGGCACATCGACGGCGCCGTTGCGGTGGGACTTGACGATCTCGCGCGCCTCCAGCAGTGGCGGTACGGACCTGACCGCGTCGGACGGCTGCGTGGTGACCAGTGGCTCCGGATCGCTCACAGGAGGTCCCCTCTCAGGCGCGATTCTCAAGCGGGATCGCGTGTCCGCGCGGGACGAAGGAGCCCCGGAGACCATGCCATCAGGTCAGCTCCTGCTGACAGCGCTCCAACCAGTCCAGGTCTGCCTGAAGGTGCAGAACAGCTCCCTCAATGAGCAGTTGGGAGACCCGGTTGTCGCGGTCCTGCGTGGCGAGGCGGTTGAGTCCGCGCATCACTGTGAGGCAGTGCCGACGCTGGTTGTTGATCAGCGTGTTCCGGTCTCCCAGTGCCGTTCCCGGAGCGAGCACGAGCTTCATGAAGAACTCGTCGCGGACCCGGGAGCCCTCCGTCGGGGACACGATCCAGCGGGCGAGGTCGGCCGTCCCCGCCTCCGTGATCTCGTACACACGCTTGTCGGGTCGGCCGGACTGCGTGATCTCCTCGCTTCTGACCAGGCCATTCTTCTCCAGTCGGCCCAAAGTGACGTAGATCTGGCCGATGTTCGGCTCAGGGAAGGCCGCGCCGAAGGTCTGCTCCAGCTCCTGCTTCAGCTCGTAGCCGTAGGCCGAGCGCTTGGCCAGCAGTGCCAGCAGGTGATGGCGCACCTGTCCGCCTCCTCCCGTCACACGAGGTCACATCGGGTCACACCCTACGGGGCGGGCGACACGGGGTGAGAGGCCGTGAGCGATGTGCCCGTAAGGACCGTCTCCCCTTTGTCGATCACCTCCCCGACGCCCGGACGATTAGGGTTTCCGCCAGATCGCGTCTCCGACGGCGGTGACGCGCCGCCCGCGCGCTCGGGACGTCACCGCACCGGGTGCGGCCCGACGCAGGGAGGTTCCATGTCACGGTTCACGGGACCGCTTCTCGCCCCGCTGGGCAGACGGGCCGTCGGCCGGACCCTGCTCGGCGGCGCCGCGGCAGTGGCGCTCGGTACCGGCGGCGTGGCCCTCGCGCTGGAGCGCGGGCGACGGACGGCGGGCGACCCCGAAGGCGTGGGCCCCGTCACTTTGGCCACCGGCAAGGACACCACCGGCTATCTGCAGGACGTGCTCGACGACTGGAACGCGGACCACCCCGGCCAACACGCCACCCTGGTGCAGCTGTCGGCGGCGGCCGACGAGGTCCACGCCCAACTGGTCCAGGAACTCCAGGGCGACGAGGGCCGGTTCGACGTAATGAACCTGGACGTGGTGTGGACGGCGGAGTTCGCCGACCGCGGTTGGGTGGCCCAACTGAGCCCCGATGACTTCGACTTGGACACCTTCCTGCCGTCGGTGCCGGCCGTCGGGCGCACCGAGGGGCGGCTGTACGCGGTCCCCTACGTGACGAACGCGGCCATGCTCTACTACCGCAGCGACGTGCTCGCGGCCGCGGGCGAACTGCCCCCGCGGACCTGGGCCGAGCTCGAACGTCTGGCCTCTACGGTGGCGCCCGCGCACGGCCTCGACGGCTACGCGGGGCAGTTCTGGCCGTACGAGGGACTCACCGTCAACGCGCTGGAAGCGGTGCGTTCGGCCGGGGGCGATCTGCTCGCGGACCGATACAACGTGGTTGCGAACAGCCCGGGCACCCGCGCCGGGCTGGAGTTCCTGGTGCGCGGGCTGCGCCGGGGCTGGATACCGCAGGCCACGCTCGGCTACCAGGAGGAGGAGTCCCGGGAGGCGTTCCAGAGCGGGCGGCTGCTGTTCCTGCGCAACTGGCCCTACGTGTACCGGGAGGCGAACGCGCCCGGTTCCCCGGTGGCGGGCCGGTTCGGTGTGGTGCCGCTGCCGGGGCCGCACGGTCCGGGCCGGCACGTCCTGGGTGGATCCTGTCTGGCTGTCGCTGCCGCCTCCCGCAACCAGCGCACTGCCCGCGCCCTCATCCGTTACCTGACCTCACGCCGGATCCAACGGCGGGTACTCACCGAGGGCGGCCTTCCGCCCGTGCGCGCGGACCTCTACCAGGACCCGCAGCTGGTCACCCAGTACCCGTTCCTCCCCGTGCTGCGGCGGGCGGTGACGGCGGCAGGATCACGGCCCTCGATCCCTCAGTACCAGCAACTGAGCCTGGTGTTCAGCGAGGCCGTCTACGAGATGCTGCGCGGCCGGCGCGACGTGGCTCAAGGAGTGGCCCGGCTCGCGATGGATCTGCGCGAGTTGCTGGGCACATCACCTAACGCATAGGTATCTCTTGCCGGTGAACTTACCCGGCTCTACATCACCCATTGCCTCAACGTGCAAGTTTTCACGGTTGATTGCCGTCTTTCCGTCGAGCCCATTGAGGACTCAACAGGCCATCGCTATACCTAACACGTATGTATCCGGCCCCATGAAGAAGGCACGAGATGACAAGCACGCCCGCAGGTTCGCTGCAGCGCCCCGGTGCGCTCGGCGCCCCGCCGGTCCGCCCGTTCGCGGCACTCGCGCGGCCCTGGTGGCGCGACGCCGTTATCTACCAGGTCTACGTCCGCAGCTTCCGCGACAGTGACGGCGACGGCATCGGCGACCTGGCCGGCGTGCGGGCCCAACTGCCCTACCTGAAGCGCCTCGGAGTCGACGGGCTGTGGCTGAACCCGTTCTATGTCTCTCCGCAGCATGACCACGGCTACGACATCGCCGACCACACCGCCGTCGACCCGGTCTACGGCACCCTCGACGAGTTCACGCGGCTCGCCGACGCCTGCCGGCTGCTCGACCTGCGCCTCGTGCTCGACGTCGTACCCAACCATGTCTCCAGCGGCCACCCGTGGTTCCGGGCGGCTCTGAGCGCCGCACCAGGAAGCCCCGAGCGCGACCTCTTCCACTTCGCCGACGGCACAGGCCCCCACGGAGACCGGCCGCCGAACAACTGGCGCGCCATGTTCGGGGGACCGGCCTGGTCGCGGATCACCGAGCCCGACGGCACCCTCGGCCAGTGGTATCTACACCTGTTCACCCCCGAACAGCCCGACCTGAACTGGCGTGACCCGCGCGTCGGTGCCGAGTTCGAGCGCATCCTGCGGTTCTGGTTGGACCGGGGCGCCGACGGCTTCCGCATTGACGTCGCCACCGGTCTGTTCAAGCACCAGCTGCTGCCCGATTCCCTCGACCCGGAGGCCGACGAACGGACCCGCGACTCCGTCAACCCGCTTGCCTGGAACCAGCCCGAGGTGCACGCGATCTGGCGTCACTGGCGCACGATCTGCGACGAGTACACCGCGCGCGACGGCCGCGGACGGCTCCTCGTCGGTGAGGTATCCGTGCCGACCGCCGCAGAACAGGCCCTGTACCTTCGCGCGGACGAGCTGCACCAGTCGTTCTCCTTCCACCTGCTGCACTCGGGCTGGAACCCGGAGCACATGCGCACCGTCATCACCGACGCACTGCGGGACATCGCCGCGACCGGCTCCACCACCACCTGGACGCTCAACAACCACGACCAGGTGCGCACCCCCACCCGCTACGCCGGACCCGATCCGTTGTCGGGCCCCGCGCGGGCCACCGCCGCGGCCCTGATGATGCTGGCTTTGCCCGGCGCGGCCTACCTCTACCAGGGGGAGGAACTCGGGCTGCCCGAAGTGCTCGACCTGCCCGACGAGATGATCACCGACCCCATCTTCCGGCGCACCGACAGCCGGGTGGGCATCCGCGACGGCTGCCGCGTCCCACTACCGTGGACCGGGGCGGAGCCGCCATTCGGCTTCAGCCCGCCCCCCAGGAACGGCATCACCACCACCGAGCCCTGGCTTCCCCAGCCCGACTACTTCGCCGCGCACACCGCCGAACGGGCGCTCGCCGACGGCAACTCCGTGTGGCACCTCTACCGCGAGGCCCTGCAGCTGCGGCACACCCTGCCGCAGCTCGGCGAATCCTCCCTGAGCTGGATCGACGCCGGCCCCGGGGTGCTCGCCTTCACCCGCGGCGAGGGCTTCGTGTGCGCCGTGAACTTCAACGACGTGCCCGTGTCCGCCCCTGTCCGTGGCACCCCGCTGTTGGCCAGCGGCCACTGCGCGGACGGGATCCTGCCCGCGGACACCGCCGCCTGGTGGTTCGTCGAGCCCGGCGACCACTGACATCCCCCACACGTCCGGGCGCGACGACCGTCACGACCCGGAATCGGCACACCATCCGTGTACTACCCAGGAGTTCACATGGAACAGCGTGGTTCCCTCCTCGTCGGCGCGACAGCCCTCGTACTCGCCGCCGGCGTCCTGACGGCCTGTTCGTCGTCCTCCGATTCCTCCGACGCCGTCTCCGGCCCGGCCAAGGGCACCATCACCTGGTACGCCAACCAGTTCGGTCCCACCGATCACGACGTCCGCAAGACCCTCATCGCCGCCTTCGAGAAGGCCAACCCGGGCATCACTGTCAAGCTTCAGCAGGCCCCGAGCGACTCGGACGCCTTCCGCTCCACGCTGACCACGCAGATCTCCGGCGGAGCCTCCAGCTTCGACGTCTACAACGGCGACGTGGTCTGGCCGGCCCAGTTCGGCAAGGCGGCCCTGGCCCTGCCGCTGTCGAAGTACCTGCCGGACACCTACTGGAAGACCTTCTCCCCAGGCCTGGTCGACAGCGTCACCTACAAGGGCCAGGTCATGGCGGCCCCGCTGTTCACCGACAACGCCTTCCTCTTCTACCGCAAGGACCTGCTGAAGAAGGCCGGCCTGCCCGTCCCCACGACCTGGGAGCAGTTGCGGGACGAAGCGAAGCAGCTTCAGGAGAAGGGCCTGGTTAAGTACGGCTTCGCCGCCCAGCTCAGCGCCTACGAGGGCCTGACTTGCAACTGGACCGAATTCCTCGCCGACGCCGGCGGTGGCAGCGTCAATTCCGACGCCACGAAGGCCACCATCGACTCGCCCGCCGGCGTCAAGGCCCTCACCTACATGCGCGGTCTGGTCACCAGTGGTGTGGCGCCGAAGGCCGTCACGACCTTTCAGGAACAGCAGTCGGAGTCGCTGTTCAGTTCCGGCCAGGTCGCGTTCCTGCGCAACTGGACCTACGCGTACGCCGATTCGGACAGTGCGGCGAGTTCCAAGGTCGTCGGCAAGGTCGGAATCGCCAACCTGCCGACCTTCGCCGGGCAGTCCGGCCCTGGCTACTCCGTCACCGGCGGCTGGAACATGTACCTCAACCCGCACAGCAAGCACGTCGCCGCGAGCGTGGCTTTCGTGAAGTGGATGACGGGTGTACAGGCGCAGACCATCCTGGCGACCCAGGGCGGCGAGATCCCGGTCAACTCGGCTGCCCTCGCGAACCCGAAGGTGCAGGCCGCGAACCCGGCGTACCCGATCGCGGCGAAGAACAAGCTGCGCCCGCGGCCGTCCGGGGAGTCCACCTACGCGCAGGTCAGCCAGGGGATCTACAGCAACGTCAACGCGGCTCTGACGGGTGCGAGCAAGCCGGCCGCCGCCCTGAGCGCGGCAGCCAAGGCGATCGGCGCGGCGCTGGACGACAGCGGTCTGTGACGGGGGAGAGCGCGCCGGTGTCTCCGGCGCTCGGCCCCGAACCTCTCACCAACTCCCCGAAACGCCGGGGCCTCCGGTCGCCCTGACACGAACCGGAGGCCCCGGGCCCCTCTCGACGGGAAAGCCATGTCCGACACGCGTACCCACCACGAGGCAACAGCCTCAGGCGCCCGAGCCGCCGAGCCCGCCGCCACATCCGCGGCCGATTCCGTACGACCCGCCCTCGCGACAAGGCACCGGCGTGGCGGCTCCCAACTGGAGCGCCGGTCCGCCCGGTTGGGCTGGCTGCTGTCCCTGCCTGCCCTGCTGGTCGTGGCCGGAGTCCTGCTGTTTCCCATCGTCTACTCCGTGGCGATGTCCTTCAGCCACGTCCAGGTCACCGGCGACGGCGTGAAGCTGTCCGGGGTGACCACCGACAACTACCAGGTCCTCTTCGCCGCCGACCGGTGGCGCCACGCCCTCTTCTTCACCGTGCTCTACACCGTGGTCACGGTCGCCGTAGAAATGGTGCTGGGCACCGCGATCGCCTTGGTACTGGAACGGCTCAAGACCGGCCGCGGCTGGATGATGGCGCTGCTGCTCATGCCCTGGGCCATCGTCACCGTCATCTCCGCCGAACTGTGGGCCTATATCTACAACGGTGTCTACGGCGTACTGAACTCCGTCCTGCAACCGCTGCTCGGCCATGACACCAACGTCCTGGGCACCCCTCTCCAAGCCGCCGGGGCGATGGCCGTGGCGGACGTCTGGAAGACCACACCGTTCGTCGCGATCATCGTGCTCGCCGGCCTGGTCATGCTGCCCGGGGACATCGTCGAAGCGGCACGCGTCGACGGTGCGCGGGCCTGGACCGTGTTCTGGCGCGTACGGCTGCCGCTGCTGCGCCCCACGCTGGCCATCGCGGTGATGTTCCGCATTCTGCAGGCCTTCGGCCTGTTCGACCTTCCGTACGTGCTCACCAACGGCGGCCCGGGGACCAGCACCGAATCGCTGGCGGTGCTCGGCTACCGGGTGCTGTTCAACGACCTCAAGTTTGGTCCCGGGGCGGCGGTCGCTACGACCTCCGCCGCTCTCGTACTCATCGGCTGTCTCGCCTTCCTGAAGGTCTTCCGGGCCCAGGTCGGCCAGGAGGAGAACTGACATGGCGTCAACCACCGCGCGTCGCCGACGCCGCGTCACCTGGACGGACCTCGCGGCGCTGCTCGTCGCCCTGTTCGTGGCGCTGCCGCTGTACTGGCTGGTCGCCACCTCGTTCAAGGGCACGCGCGAGGTCGCTTCCGCCAACCTCGTACCGCACGACCCCACGCTCGCCAACTACACCAGCGCCTTCACCACCTACGACTTCGCCACCTACATCGGCAACTCGGCGCTGGTCGCCGTATGCACCACGCTCCTGGTGCTGGGCCTCGGCATCTTCGCCGGCTACGCGCTGGGACGGCTGCCGATGCGTGGGCGCAACGGCATCATGGTGACCCTGCTGATGGTGTCGCTGTTCCCCACCATCGCCCTGGCCGCACCGCTCTACCTGCTGATGCGGGACATCGGATGGCTCAACAGCTACCAGGGCCTGATCGTCGCCTACACGGCGCTGACGCTGCCGTTCGCCATCTGGATCCTGCGCAACTACTTCCTGTCGATTCCTCGCGCGATGGAAGAGGTCGCGTGGATGGACGGGGCCTCGCCGGTGCGTACGGTCTGGTCGGTGATCCTGCCGCAAGCCCTGCCAGGACTCTTCACAGCCGGGGTGTTCACTTTCGTGGCGGCCTGGACGGAGTTCCTCGTGGCGCTCACTGTCAACAACGAGGACCGGTTCCGCACCATCCCAGTCGGCATCGCCCTGTTCGGCGGCCAGTACACCACCCCCTACGGCACCATATTCGCCGCCTCGGCGGTGGCGATGCTGCCGATCGGACTGCTCGTGGTGATCTTCCGCCGCGCCGTGGTCTCCGGCTTGACGGCAGGCGCGGTCAAAGGTTGATTCCGTGCGACGTCAGTGGTGCGCCTGATGCCATTCGCTGGGGCTGACTTCATAGGCGGCCCGGAAGGCCCGGCTGAAGTGGGAGTCGTTGACGAAGCCCCAGCGGCGTCCGACGGTGGCGACCGCCGAGCCCCCGCCGGGGCTCGCCAGATCCCGTGCGCACTCCTCCAGACGCCGTCGCCGAATCCAGCGGCCCACGGTCGTGCCCTGCTGTTCGAACAGCAGATGGAGGCTGCGTAGCGAGATGTGATGGGCGCCGGCCACGGACGCGGGACCGAGGTCCGGGTCGCCCAGGTGCGCGTCGATGTGACGGCGCACCCGCTGGGCGAGTTCGGGCAACTCCGGTTCCTCGGTGAAGGACCCGGTCTGTTCGGTGACGAGGGTGACGAGCATGTCGGTGACGGTGCGGGCGAGGCGTTCGGCCACCTCGCAGGGGAAGTCCGAGGCGTCGGCCGCGAGGGCGTCGAGCAGGGGGCGAAGCAGCGAGGCCACCCCGGTGGCCGCGTCGATCGGGGCCGCCGTAACCCGGCCGATGTCCTCGGCGCGCGGACCGAGGACGGTGCTGGGCACGGTGAAGAGGCTGCCGCGGAAGGTGTCTGGGAAGGCCGCGAGATGGGGCCGGGCGGTGTCGACGAGTGCGAACTCGCCCACTCCCACTGTGCCGTCGCGGCCGTCCTGGGCGAGCCGGACGCGCCCGAACCGAGGCTGCACCAGGGCGATCCGGCGCGAGCCGTCGGTCGTGGTGAGGGGATCGCGTGAGCCGCGCAGTTCGTGAATGGCGAGACAGGCCGGTCGACCGGAGAAACCAACGGTTCTGGCCACTTCGATCCTCTCGCTACGACGGTCTGTTGTGCGCCCCCAGGAGACCGCGATCGGTGGCTTCGCACCATGCAGAACCACACGCAGAAGTGCGGTGTCGGTCCCCTGGAGGGGCCGAACTGTCTGACGTGTTTCGTGATACGAGATCCAAGGAGAGAGCATGAGTCAAGACGGGACAGTGGGGGATGTGGGCAGCCTGCTGCGACAGTTCCGGCGGGCAACGGGCATGACGATGGAGGAGCTGGCAGAGGCCTCCGGGGTTAGCGCGAGGGCGATCAGCGACATGGAGCGCGGCCACACCCGGGGACCACAGGCGCGCACCACCACGTTGTTGGCCAGGGCGCTGGGTCTGACCTCTGCCGAACGCGAGGAACTGGTGTCGGCCGCCAGGGCCGGGCGTCGGCGGGTTGCCGGGCCAGGGGACGGACGTGTGTGAACTTCCGTCCCTGGTGGGCGACTTCGTCGGCCGCGCCCGTGAGATCGCGTGGCCGGACACCAGGTCGGCGGCGGTCGTGCCGCGTCACCGGGTGCTGGTAGCCCCCGGCGGTCCGGCGCTGGGCAAGGCGATGCTGGTGGTACGGGTGGCCGGTGGACGTGCCGGGAAGCTCGGTGAGAACTGCTGTTTCGTCGAACTGCGGGGTCTGGACGCGGAACCGGTCGACGCTCATTGGGCTCGCGCGCCTGCTGCGGGACCAGCGCTCCCGAGTGGTGCTCGACAACGCGGCCCACGACTCGCAGGTCCGTCCGCTGTTGCGCGGTGAGAGCCGTAGCCTCATGGCCGTCACCAGTCGACAATCCCTGACCGGGATCCAGTCCACTGACTGCCTGCAGATACGCCAACTCGACCACGGCGACGCCGTCGACATGCTGACGGCCATCGTCTGCTCAGCCGGCCAGCCTGATCCGCGGGCAAGGATGTCCTGCTTCCCGACCGGGACTCGGAGGCTGCCCTTTCGGGACGCTGCGCGGCGAGTGCCGGGGGAGCCACTCCAGCCGCTGCGAGCATGCCTGTGGGCACAGCCCCGCTAGGACGGGCGGTGACTCGGAACCTCACCCGGCGATCCGCCCGTCCTGCCACGAACGGATACATCCATGATGAGCAGACGCGCACCTCGGCTCACTCTGGGGCTGGCTGCGGCAGTCACCGCGAGCGCCCTGGTCCTCGCACTGCGGGCACCTGCCGCGGAGACGGGAAACCCCGTCCGGGTCGGCCGCACCTGTCACTCCGATCTCGCACCGGAGTACCCCATCTCCTGCGGGACGTACGGCTTCGGCGACCTGCGCCACGCCTGTTCCCGGCCGCTGTCGCAAGCGTCCGACTGCCCGCTCACGAAGGCGCTGACCGTGCGGAACACAGGGGAGGCCGCGGTGTATGTCGCACTGACCAGCGGGCCCCGACAGGGAGTACGCATCGATGGCCGGGAACGGCTCCTGCCGCCCGGCGCCTCCTGCACCCTGCGCCCGGCCAAGGGGGGCCAGCTTTTCGACGTCACGCTGCGGCGGGCAGGGAAGGGACCCGGAGTTCTCCGGGTGACCGCCGTCGAGTGACGCGGACACCCAGATCCGAAATCCTCAGCGCGTTGGGTCCGGACACACGGCAGACGCGGAAGGGACATGCTCCGTAGGGGCATGTCCCTTTGTCGTGCCAGTGAGGACCGTGCGCGTGGTGAGGAGGACGAGTGCCGTCGCCGCGGCCGCCAGCATCGCCACGGCGTAACTGCCGCCGGTCATGCCGGCCAACGCGGAGCCCAGCGCGAGCCCGATGTTGAGGAAGCCGATCAGCCATCCGAACGCCTCCGTGCCGGTGCCCGGGGGCACGATCGAACTCATCATCAGGCAGGCGACACACAACAGGACGGAGAAGCAGAAACCGGGAAGCACGATGAGAAGAGCGGATGCTGTGGGGGTCGACACCACCAGCAACGGCAGCCACGCCGCGTAGAACCCGAAAGCGAGCCACGTCATGTGCTGAAGACGCGTACCCGGCCATGACCGCGCTCCGTAGAGCAATCCGCCGAGCAGGCCGCCGAGCGACAGCATCGCGGGCAGGACGCCCTTCAGCCACATGGCACCGGTGTGCTCGGCCACCGCGACCGCGTAGACGGGGACAGCCCCCACCGCGGTGCCCACACAGAACATCATCGTCAACAGAGCCCGTATGCCACGGGACTTCAGTGGCCCGAGCCAGTGCCGCACTTCAGGAGCAGCAGGGGTCCACGCGCGAGCCGGCCGGGAAATCGCCACCGACAAGGCTCCGGCCAGGCCCAGGGCACCGGTGCCCAGCAGCGCCGCCGCCGGCGAGATCGCGGCGAGCGCGCTCGCGAGCAGCGGGCCGACCACGTACACGGCCTCCTGCGACCCGTTGTCCAGCGCGTACGCAGCCGACAGATATCTGGCACGTACCGCGTCCGGCCCGGGCAGCAGGGTTGGCCACAGCGTACGAAGTCCCGCCTCCAACGGCGGGTTGAACAACCCGGCGACGATCGTCAGTGACAAGGCGAGTGGCAGGTTGCCCGTCCCGAAGACGGCCAGGGCGCTCAGCGACCACGCGGCGAGCGACGCACCCGCCAGCAACGGAATCACCTGGCCGATCCGGTCGGCGAGGCGGCCGAGCATGGGTTGCCCAGCCGCGTACGCGACCAGGTAGCCCGCTCCGAGCAGACCTCCGACGGCGAGGGACCGGGCCTCGTGCCCGGCCGCCAGAAGAAGCGCCGTGGGTGCCATCGCACTGGGCAGCCGACCTGTCAGCGTGCCGGCCAGTAGCCGCGCCGTGTGGCGCGTCCGCAACACTCCCCAATACGTCACTCTGCCTTGCACAGGTCGTTCTTCCGGCGGCCGGACCTGGGAAGGGGCGGCAACCACGGGTGACTCCTTCGGCATGACAAACGCCGCAGGTGGCGGCGGATCGAGAGTAGGTGGGTGCCCGGCCCCCCTCCCGCCTTCCGGACCGTCGCCTGTCCTCGCGAACACCGAATCTTGGACGAAAGGGCAGCGCAACCATCGCTTCGAGTCGGTGGCGTGCATCGGATCGCCGCGCTGTTCGGTAGCGGTCGGCTGATGGCGTGGACCATCACGGTGAGGACCGGCAGGGTCGCTGACACCTTGCTTTGCCCGATGCCCTCGTACCCTCATGACCTGTAGGGCGCGTGAATCTCTCCGCCCGGGCAGACGAGTTGTTCACCACCCGGATGCCGTTCGCCCCGCCACGTACAGGCTCTTACTTCTACAGAAAGGGGATGGCCGCTCTGAGGAAGCACAGAGCATATGGGAATCGCTGATCGGACAGGGCAGGGAGCCGAGCTCCGATTAATACTTAGCGACGACCGTGGATGTTGGTTCCTCATCGGCCGACACCTGGCCACGGGAAGCCACGCACAGTCGGCGTTTGCAGTTCAGAGAACACGTCAACACACTGCTGATGCAGCAGGTCCTGGCCGATCCGAAGTGGGCGGACAAGCTCACCGACGTGGACCGGCGGGCGCTTTCGCCACTGTTCGGGACCCATATGAATCCGTACGCCCGGTTCGAGCTGGACATGAACAGGCGTCTCGATCTGGACCTGCTCGAGGGACGGTGCTCGACCTGCGCACGCCTGAGGGCGAACCAGCCGCCACCATGGCGTCGAAAAACTCCGACCATGCCGTGGATGACCGAGCCGTTGCTGTACGAGCCGCAAACGGCGTCGGCCTCTCGCACCCCCTTCTCCCAATCGTCAGCCGAGCGGCACGACCAGCAGCGGGACTCGACGTACGTCGCTCAAGGCGAGCGCGAGGCCCGCCAGAGCGCAGGCGGCACGCATGGCGATAAGACCATCGGCTTCGCCAGGCTCGAAGTCCTCCGTCTCGACGGTGCCGGCAGCCTCGAATGCCGCGCGCAGTTCGGCAGGCATGCCGGGAAGGTGCTCCTCCAGAAGGAGCTCGTCAACGTTGACCCACTCGACCGGCTCGCCGTCGACGGCATAGATGAGACTGGCGTCCCCATTGATGGTGAACACGCTCGTGACCGCTGTCCGCCCATCGGCGGACAGCGCCTTCGTCGCCGCGTCGTCGTAGGTGAACCCGGAGTCGTCGTAGACGAAGGTCCACTCGCCGATGCGTCCCGCCAACAGTGCGGCAGAGGCTCCCGGTTCGATACCAAGAGCCGCACAGGGCAGTGACGTCCACTCATCCGGCTTGTTCTCGGGCAGCTCGCAGGATTGGATCAACTCCGGCTTGGCGCCCAGAGCTTCCAGCGCTTCCGCCGGGTCGATACCGCGCACGACGTGCAGAATATGGTTCGGGTCGTCGACTGCCAGATCACTGATCCATATCGGCGTTCCTTCGGAATCAAGCGTGTTCGGCGGAAAACCAGGCGTAGGCATCATCGACCTCATTCAGTACCGGCGCGTGCGGAGCCCCCGGCAGCGGTGTCGCAGGTGATGGCGGAGAGATCCTGCGCCAGGTAGGCCCCAAGCGGGGCGCCAACATGACGCAGTCACCGTAACCACCTCCCACCCCGCGAGCTCTCCCAACTTCGACCGGTCGGTGTACAGCTGCCTCTTTGGGCAGCGCAGCGAGTCTTCCAGTGCTACGGCAGGACGGTCCGTAGCCAGCGCTTAGCCCGTCGACGTGGCGGAGTTTCCCTCGTTGGCCTCGCGCTTTCACGGGTGGGCCTGTCCGGACCTTGATCAAATAAACGGAGAGTGCTGCTGACCTGCAACGATGGGACCTGTCTGGGGTCCTATCCGTTGTCCCGACTGGCCAGCAGCAACGACACACCCCGGCGAACAGCGGAACACCCTCGGTGCCGTGGAACCCGACGCCCATCCGACGCGACAGTCGGACCGTCACCATGCTCGCCAACGCCCCGACAAGCAGAAACGGCCCACCGGCAAAGCCGACAGACCATCACGAAACACCGAGGCTAAGCGTTGTCCCGTAAATGATCTTTGACGTGCTGGATGACCTGCCTGTTTCTCCGTCACCCGGCAAGGGTGAGGTTGTGCAGTCGGGCGAT
>NZ_JBHXME010000218.1:0-15118 GCF_042721125.1 Streptomyces sp. NPDC058469 | reverse complement strand
GTCCGCGGCCGCCGCCTCCTCGCCGAGGCCGACGTCGTCATCGCCGACCGCCTCGGCCCCCGCGACCTCCTCGCCGAACTCCCCCCGCACGTCGAGGTGATCGACGCGGCGAAGATCCCGTACGGCCGTTACATGGCCCAGGAGGCCATCAACAACGCGCTGATCGAACACGCCAAGCAGGGCAAGTCCGTGGTCCGCCTCAAGGGCGGCGACCCCTTCGTCTACGGCCGTGGCATGGAGGAGGTCCAGGCGCTCGCCGAGGCCGGCATCCCGTGCACGGTCGTGCCCGGCATCTCCAGCTCGATCTCGGTGCCGGGTGCCGCCGGTATCCCGGTCACCCATCGCGGTGTCGCACACGAGTTCACGGTGGTCAGCGGCCATGTCGCCCCTGACGACGAGCGCTCCCTGGTCGACTGGCCGTCCCTCGCGAAGCTGACCGGCACGCTGGTGGTCCTGATGGGCGTCGACAAGATCGGGAAGATCGCCGAGACCCTGATCGCGCACGGCAAGCCGGCCGACACCCCGGTCGCCCTGGTCCAGGAGGGCACGACGGCCGCCCAGCGCCGGGTGGACGCGACCCTCGCGACGGTCGGCGAGACGGTGCGCACCGAGGACGTGAAGCCGCCGTCGGTGATCGTCATCGGCGCGGTCGTCACCGTGGGCCCGAGGCCATCCGCGTAACCCCGGGTAACACAACCCGTTCCCAGCCGTTGGCACCACACCCAGGACAAGGCAGTATCACCCTGTGGCCGATCTCATCACCGTTGAGGATCCCGACGACCCGCGCCTGCGTGACTACACGGGCCTGACCGACGTAGAGCTGCGCCGCAAGCGTGAACCGGCCGAGGGCCTGTTCATCGCCGAGGGCGAGAAGGTCATCAGACGGGCCAAGGACGCGGGCTACGAGATGCGTTCGATGCTGCTGTCCGCGAAGTGGGTCGACGTCATGCGCGACGTCATCGACGAACTCCCGGCCCCGGTCTACGCGGTGAGCCCCGAACTCGCCGAACGCGTCACCGGTTACCACGTCCACCGGGGCGCACTGGCCTCCATGCAGCGCAAACCGCTCCCCACGGCGCACGAACTCCTCCAGACCACCCGCAGGGTGGTGGTGATGGAGTCGGTCAACGACCACACCAACATCGGCGCGATCTTCCGCTCGGCGGCGGCACTGGGCATGGACGCGGTGTTGCTCTCCCCGGACTGCGCGGACCCCCTCTACCGCCGCAGCGTGAAGGTCTCGATGGGCGCGGTCTTCTCCGTGCCGTACGCCCGTCTCGACAGCTGGCCCAAGGGCCTGGAGTCGGTCCGCGAGGCCGGCTTCACCCTCCTCGCGCTCACCCCGGACGAGAAGGCGAAGAGCCTGGACGAGGCGGCTCCGCACCGCATGGACCGGGTAGCCCTGATGCTGGGCGCCGAGGGCGACGGCTTGTCGACCCAGGCACTGGTGGCCGCCGACGAATGGGTCCGCATCCCCATGGCCCACGGCGTCGACTCCCTCAACGTGGGCGCCGCGGCCGCGGTCGCCTTCTACGCGGTGGCCACCGGCCGCCCCGAACTCTAGGAGCACGCTTGGCCCAGCGCGAGGCGATTGTCGCCGTACTCCGACGCGCGGACCGCGTCCTGGTCATCCGCCGTGGCCCCGACTCGGCCCGCTCCGGCTACTGGGCACCCCTGAGCGGCAAACTCGAACCGGGCGAGACCCAGGAGGAATGCCTGGTCAGGGAGGTCCACGAGGAGGTAGGCCTCACGGTCTCCCCCCTGTCCAAGGTCTGGCAGTCCGACACCGACGACGGCACTTTCCGCCTCCACTGGTGGACCGCCGCGGAAACAGGCAACGGCACGATCGTCCCGGACCCGGGCGAGGTCTCCGAGGTCCGCTGGGTCACCCCGACGGAGTTCCTGACGATGACTCCGGCGTTCGACGCGGACAGAGAGTTCTTCGAGCACGTACTGCCGGGCTTGTAGGCAGGCGGCTGGGGGCTGCCACCGGGCCGCAGGCCAGTCTCACGCTGCTCCCGGCGGAGGCGTGCTGTCCATTCAGCCCGTCCGGCGTTTGAGGACGAGGCCCCTTCAGGGCCGACGGGGGTCTGGGGGCGGAGCCCCCTGGCGGGGCGGAAGGGGCGGCAGCCCCTGGGGATGGGACGGGTAGGGGCGGCGGGGGCGAGACTACTCGGCGAACCCGCTCACAGCCCCATACCGCCCGTCCGAAACCGACCCCTCCGCCCCCACGACGCTCCCGCGCCCCTGTCCCTGCCGCACACCATCCCCCGTACGCCCAAGCCCATGAGCCGGCCCCGAACACCCCTGAGCCACCGCGATCCCCAATGCGACCAGCAGCGTCACCACGACGAACACGAACAACCGCTGCCGCAGCAACCGCGGATTCGCGGGCCGCCGCCCGGTCCCCGTGGTCCGCGGACCGGGCCGCCCGGCGCCACTACGGGGCGCGGGACGACTCCCGCTGCCGGACCGGGTGGTGTTACGCCCCGACGGAGTGGGCCGGGGAGAGCCCGGCCGGGACGGCACCCCGCCCCCACGCGACGGACTACCGCCACCCCGGGACGGCTGAGCGGTACCGCGAGGCGCGGGCGTGCCCTGAGGGGTCTGCGGACGTCGTTGACTCTGGGTGCGCTGCTGCTCCGGATAGCTGTCGGTGAGCCGCCCGGTGGGCCGGTCCGCCTCCGCGGCACGCGGCCCGGGCGGCCGTACGTCGGCCATGCCCTGGGCCTCGCGGGCGGCGATCTCCTTGAGCCGCAGGGACAGTTGGAGCGTGCTGGGCCGCTCCTCGGGATCCTTCGCGAGGCACGCGCGGACGAGCGGGGCGAGCGCGTCCGGCACCCCGTGCAGCTGCGCCTCCTCGTGCACCACGCGGTACAGCATCACCTCGGAACTGCCGTGCCCGAAGGGCGAGTCGGAGGTCGAGGCGTAGGCGAGCGTGGCACCGAGCGAGAAGACGTCGGTGGCCGGAGTGACCGCAGCGCCACGCACCTGCTCGGGCGCGAGGAACCCGGGCGAACCGACCGCCGTACCGACATGCGTGAGCGTCGACGCACCGGTCGCCCAGGCGATACCGAAGTCGATGATCCGCGGACCCTTGGGGGAGAGGAGGATGTTCGACGGCTTGAGATCCCGGTGGACGACCCCGGCTTCATGCACCGCGACGAGCCCCTCCGACAGGGCGGCCCCGATCGCGGCGACCTCGGCCGCTCCCAGCGCACCCTCGTCGGCGACCTTGTCGTGCAGGGAGGGCCCGGGCACGTACTGCGTGGCGAACCACGGCCGGTCGGCTTCCAGATCCGCCGCGACCAGCCGGGCGGTGCACCCGCCGCGAATCCGCCGGGCGGCCCCGACCTCACGCGCGAACCGCGAACGGAACTCCTGGTCCTCCGCCAGATCAGGCCGGATGACCTTCAGCGCGACCCGCTGACCCTTGCGGTCGGAGCCCAGATAGACGACACCCATTCCGCCCGCGCCGAGCCGTCTGTGAAGCCTGAACGAGCCGACGACGCGCGGGTCCTCGCGCCTCAGGCGCATCATCGCCATGTTCATCCCCGCTGCCCGGTCCGTGTGACGAGCGACAGCTTACGTTTCCACGGGCGCCCGCGCGCAAAGGCCGCGCCCTCTCGGACCGACGGATTGTCAGTGCCGGGTGGGAAACTTGAAGGGTGGTCAGAGGCCGTGCGAACAGCAGGACTTCGCACGTCCCTCAACCCCAACCAACCATCACAGAAGGGGGATTGAGCGCGTGAAGGGTGATCGCGTCGAGATAGTGGTGGACGCCGGCGACACAACACGTACATACGAGGTGGTGGCGAGCAGGGCGGGCCGTCGGGTGGAGACGGCGGTGCGCCGAGGGGTGGTGGAAGTGAGCGAAGTCACCCGCAGCGGCTCCGTGGTCCGCACCGCCCGCTTCATGGCGACCAGGGTCCTCGCCCTGGTCGAGCAGCCGGTCCCGCGCGAGGACAGCTCAGAGAAAGCGGGGCACACCGGACTCCCCCTCCGGGAAGACCCCGAGACGTAGGACCCGGTCTCCACCCAGGGGAGTAGTTCGCAGGTCATCGCTCATCCTCCGGGAGGCCCGCCAATCGGTACGAGGGCATGACGACCCGCACCCGCCGCACGCCTAGATTTGAGGTCAAGCGGCGGGTGCAGCACTCGTCCCCCGAGGTCAGACACCCGCCGCTGCCAAGACAACCGAGTTTGGTCAACGGAGCACGGTCAGGAGAGGGACCATGGCCCACACGGCACCGCGGGCATTGATCCGCGAAGAGGGACGCAAGGCGTACAACGCGGCGTTCCACACCCGCCGCACAGGCCGTCGCCACCCACTGGTGGCGACCTTGATGGCACTTCCCCTGGCGGTCCTGCTCCTCGTCGTCTTCGACGGCTGGGAGACCGTGGCCACACAAGCGTCGTCCGTGGGAGTGATGCTGGGGCGCTGAGCGGCGACCCCAGGCCCGGAAGAGCGGTCCGGGCGGGGACATCAACCCATGAAACCCCGTGGGGACGGGGGTGCGGCGGACGGCAAAAAAAGCCGGCGCAGCTGGGGAGCTGCGCCGGCTTTGCTTTGCCCTTTTCCTGCCGGTGCCCTCTTCAGCGCAGGTCGGCTACATCCAGCCTGTCCGGCGTTTGAGGACGAGGCCGTTCAGGCCGATGGGGGTCTGGGGGCGCAGCCCCCAGGCGGGCGCGACGGGGCGGCACCCCCTGCACGCTCCCTCGGGTAGGGGCGGCGGGGGCGAAAACCCCTCGGCCCACCCACCCGCACAGGCCGCCCGAACCCGCCGTAGAAACCCCACCACCCCACCACCCCGTACGCTCGCGACGAACCCCCACCGCCCGCCGCCAGGAAGCGCGATGCCCCGCACCCCCTTGCTCTCCGACCTCACCGCCCGAGCCAGGACCACGGCCCACACGCGCATCGACCCCTGCCCCTGCGGAGCAACCACCACCCTCACCGACCGCCCCGACGGCACAGTCGTCCGCCACGAAGGCACCGTCGCCAAGGCCCACGCCCCGAGCACGGACCCCGCCGACCTCACCGCCCGCCTCACCACGGCCGAACACCTCCCCGGCATCCTCCTGCCCCCACTCGACCCCACCCCCCTCCACGTGCACGACCGCCTGGTGACCTGCTGGCCGTACGGCACTCCCGTAGACCCGGACGACCCGGACGCGGCCCCCTGGGAAGCGGCGGCCACCCTCCTCGCCCGCCTCCACCGCACCCCCGCCCCCACCCCGCTGCCACCCATGCGCGGCCCCCTCAAGGCGGTCCGTGCGATCACCAGGCTCCGCGAGGCCGGCCCCCACCCCGCAGCCGCCCCCGTCCTGCGTGCCTGGACGCTGCTCCCCGCCTGGGCCCGCGCGGAGGCCCCCCAGCCCGACACCACCACCCTCTGCCACGGCGACCTCCACCTCGGCCAGCTCGTCCGGTACCCGGCCCCCGACGGCCCGTGGCTGCTGATCGACGTCGACGACCTCGGGGTGGGCGTCCCCGGCTGGGACCTGGCCCGCCCGGCGGCCTGGTACGCCTGCGGGCTGCTCCCGCCCGACGAGTGGGCCCGCTTCCTGGCCGCGTACCGCGAGGCGGCCGGCCCGGCCGTCCCCGCGGACGGCGACCCCTGGCCCGCCCTGGACGTCCCGGCCCGGACCCTCACCGTGCAGACCGCGGCCCTGGCCATCGTCAAGGCGGTCGCGGCGGACCGCCCGCTGGACGAGGTGGAACGGGCGGTCGTGGACGCGTGTGACCGAATGGGTTCCGTCCCGCCCGAGTTGGCGCCCGGATTCGCGAAGTAGGGTGCAACCGACCGGGGTCGGACGGAGTCTGTCCTGGGGAAACACGAAGATGTACCAACGGGCGAGGAGTTGAGCCGAGCATGCAGTGTCCGAAGTGTCACGCGCAGATGCAGACGTACAACCGCAACGGTGTTCAGATCGAGCAGTGCAGCAACTGCCGTGGGATCTTTCTCGACTACGGCGAGCTCGAGGCGCTGACCCGCGTGGAGTCCCAGTGGCAGCAGCCCGCCCCGCCGCCCCCGGGCCCGCAGGCCTACCCGGCCCCGCCCGCGCCCGCCTGGGGCGCCCCGCACGGCGGCGGTCACGGCGGTGGCCACTACGGCGGTCACGGCGGCCACCACCGCCAGAAGAGCTTCGGCCACATGCTGTTCTCCAGCTGACCGGTACACGCCGGTGCATGAAGAAGCCCCCGGTCGCGGAGAGCGCCGGGGGCTTCGGTGTGTGGACGATACTGGGATTGAACCAGTGACCTCTTCCGTGTCAGGGAAGCGCTCTCCCGCTGAGCTAATCGTCCTCGGGACCACGATCCGGAGATCATGGGCGGTGCGTGCGCGATACTGGGATTGAACCAGTGACCTCTTCCGTGTCAGGGAAGCGCTCTCCCGCTGAGCTAATCGCGCGGAGGCCCTTGCGGACCAGTGGACGATACTGGGATTGAACCAGTGACCTCTTCCGTGTCAGGGAAGCGCTCTCCCGCTGAGCTAATCGTCCTTGGAGGTGGAGACGGGATTTGAACCCGTGTAGACGGCTTTGCAGGCCGTTGCCTCGCCTCTCGGCCACTCCACCAGGAGTGCGGGGGTTCGGGAAGATCCCCCACTTTCCTGCGAGCGGACGACCAGGTTCGAACTGGCGACCTCAACCTTGGCAAGGTTGCGCTCTACCAACTGAGCTACGTCCGCTTGTCGGTTCCGCTCGGCTTGCGCGTCGCGGCGACGAGTTGAACTCTAGCGGATTCCGGGGCCAGCACAAAAACGCGTTTGTGCAGCGTGCTGGCCTGCGACTACGGGAACACATGGTCAGGGCACCCGCGGTGACATGGCCGGGCAACCCGCGAGACACCCGCCATAGACTCGACGGCGTGTTCCGCCTCACCCCTCTCGCCCGTTTCGGCGGCCGTGTCGCCACCGGTCTCCTCGATGTCACCAGCGATCCCGCGGCCCTGGACTCCACCGGCTTCTGGGCGGTCGCGGCCGACTTCGAGGGCCGTCTGACCTGCGCGCGCTTCCGCGACGTACGACACGAACCGGTCCCGGCACCCGTCCCCGGAGCCTGGCACGGCCCCGCGAGCGACGCCTGGACCACCTCCCTCGACCGCGCCGCCTACACCGCCGGCGTCCACCGCATCCGGGAGCACATCGCGGCCGGCGAGGTCTACCAGGCCAACCTGTGCCGCGTCCTGTCGGCACCGGTCGCCCCCGACGCGGACGTCGACGCCCTGACCGCACTGCTGGCACGCGGCAACCCGGCGCCGTACGCAGGAACGATCCGCTTGCCCGGCCACGGCGTGGAGACAGCCACCGCCTCGCCCGAACTCTTCCTGCGCCGCACCGGCCGGGTCGTCGAGTCGGGTCCGATCAAGGGCACCGGGCGGACGGAGGCGGACCTGTTGGAGAAGGACTACGCCGAGAACGTGATGATCGTGGACTTGGTCCGCAACGACCTCGGCCGCGTGTGCGCCACGGGGACCGTGACCGTGCCTGACCTGTGCGTCGTGGAGAAGCATCCGGGTCTGGTCCATCTCGTGTCGACGGTGCGAGGTGAGCTGCCCGCGGACGCCGACTGGCCGGAGCTACTGGCCGCCGCCTTCCCGCCCGGGAGTGTCACCGGTGCCCCCAAGTCCAGTGCCCTGCGCATCATCGACGCCCTGGAGACCGCGCCCCGCGGCCCGTACTGCGGGGGCATCGGCTGGGTCGACGCGGACCGGGGGACCGGCGAACTGGCCGTCGGCATCCGCACCTTCTGGATCGACCGCGCCGACGGCATGCTCCGCTTCGGCACCGGCGCGGGCATCACCTGGGGCTCGGACCCCGAGGGGGAGTGGCGGGAGACCGAGCTGAAGGCGTCCCGACTGCTCGCGATAGCGTCGGGCACGTACGAGGTGAGCGGAGGGGCTCTTTCATGAAGATCTGGCTCGACGGCGGGTTGCAGGACATCGAGTCCGCCCGCGTCTCCGTCTTCGACCACGGACTGACCGTGGGCGACGGCATTTTCGAGACGGTGAAGGCGACGGACGGCAAGACGTTCGCGCTGACCCGGCATCTCGACCGGCTGACCCGCTCCGCGCGCGGCCTCGGGCTGCCCGACCCCGACCTCGACGAGGTCCGCCGCGGCTGCGCGGCCGTCCTCGCCGCCAACCCGATGCCGCTCGGCCGACTCCGCATCACGTACACCGGCGGCCACGGCCCCCTCGGCTCCGACCGCGGCGAGCACGGCCCGACCCTCGTGGTCGCCCTCGGCGAGGCGAACCGCCGCCCCGACTCCACGGCCGCCGTCACGGTCCCCTGGACCCGCAACGAGCGCGGCGCGCTCACCGGCCTCAAGACGACTTCGTACGCCGAGAACGTCGTCGCCCTCGCCCGCGCCCGCCAACACGGCGCCTCCGAGGCCCTGTTCGCCAACACGGTCGGCCAACTCTGCGAGGGCACGGGGTCGAACGTCTTCGTCGTCCTCGACGGGGAGATCCACACCCCGCCGGTCACCTCCGGCTGCCTCGCCGGCATCACCCGCGCCCTGACCGTCGAATGGACCGGCGCCAAGGAGACCGACCTGCCGCTGGACGTCCTGGAACGCGCCGACGAGGTCTTCCTCACGTCGTCACTGCGGGACGTACAGGCCGTTCACTTGGTCGACGAGCGCCAACTCCCGGGCGTAGCCGGGCCGGTGACGGCCAAGGCCATGCGCGTGTTCGACGAGCGGTCGGGCGACGACCTTGATCCATAAAAGCCTCTTTTAAGGGGCTGACCTGGTGCTCCAGGTCGGGTAGAACTCCCTTGATGACCACGACCCTGCGGCCGACCGAGCCGCTTCAGCGCGAGGCCGACGGGACGCGTTCACGCCGCTACCAGGTGTGTGTGAACAGCCGTCCCGTCGGCGCGATACACCTCGGCACGAGTCCGCTCTTCGGCGACTCGGTGGCCCAGATCCTGGACCTGCGTATCGAAGAGCAGGACGGCCGGCGCGGCCGGGGCACCGTGGCCGCGCTCGCCGCCGAGGAGGTGGCGCGGGGCTGGGGCTGCGAGCGGATCGAGACATCCGTGCCCGCGGCGGCGGAGGCGGCGCTCAAGATGGCGACCAACCTCGGATACGTCGTCCGCAACCGCCACATGGAGAAGCCCCTCGGCGGCATCGCGCCCGAACTGCCCGCGGGGAGCCGGGGGCGGCCGATGACCGAGGAGGAGTACGGCCCCTGGGCGGACCTCGGGACGGAGACGTTCATAGAGGGCTGGACCGAGCGCGGGGTGCCCGAGGCCGTGGCCCGGACCAGGACTCTGGAAGGCACCGCCGCCCTGCTGCCCGATGGACTGGCCACCGCGGGCATGCTCTTCACGGTCCTGGAGCACGAGGGCACCGCGGTGGGCACGCTCTGGACGGGCCCCCGTGACGGCAAGGCCTTCGTCAACAAGGTCGAGGTCGACGCGCGACACAGGGGCAGCGGCCATGGCCGCACCCTGATGCTCCTGGCCGAGGCGCAGGGCATCGCGGCCGGTCTGCCGACCATCCGGTTGAACGTCTTCGCGGGCAACACCCCGGCCGAGCGGCTCTACCAGTCACTCGGCTACGAGACGGTCACCCACCACCTGTACAAGAGCCTGCTCTGAGCCTTGCTCTGTGGCTCACTCGCCCCCGGCGAGCAGCCGGTCGGCGATCTCCTCGACGCGGGCGCGCAGCCCGTCCTGGCTCTTGCCGCCGTCGAGGCGTTCGCCTCCGATGACGTACGTCGGGGTGCCGGTCACGCCGATGGCCTTGCCCTCGGCCTGGTCGGCGTCGACGATCAGGATGTGCCGTCCGTCGATCAGGGCGGTGTCGAACTCCTCGGCGTCCAGACCGAGTTCGGCGGCCACCGTGACCAGGAAGGGTTCTCCCTCACGGTCCAGCTCCTCGACGCGGCCGAGCACGGCCTCGATGTAGTCCCAGCCTCGTCCCTGTTCCACGGCCTCCTCGGCGGCCTGCGCGGCGGCGAAGGCGTGCTTGTGCTTCTCCAGCGGGAAGTGCCGCAGCCGCACCTCCAGCCGGTCGCCGTAGCGGGCCCGCAGGGCGCGTACATCGTCCAGGGCGGTGTCGCAGTCCGGGCACTGGAGCTCGCACCAGACGTCGAGGACGACGGTGCGCACGGAGGGGAGGTCACTCATGGGACCAGTCTCCCAGCCCCGGCCGCGCCGCCCCAACCGGGACCACGGGCCGCATCCGTACGACGCCGACCGGCACCTGGGGAGGATGCGACCCGGAGATGTCCCTGATGTCCGACCGGGGCATGGCCTCACGGGGACCGGACGGTGCAGGATGGAAGGGACGAAGCGCACGCCCGACCTGAACGTGCCCGATCGAAGCCTGCCCGACGGATCTGCCTGGAGGACCGGATGATTGCCGAGACCGTCTGTTCCGCCGTCTCCGCGGCCGGCCTGGGCATCGCGGCGGTCACGGCGTACCGCAAGCGTTTTCTCTCCGCCGCCCGGATCGCCGCCTACTCGCTGGTGCCCGTGGGCCTGGTGATGACCGGCGTCGTCGGCTGGGCGGCCGACACCGCGTTCAGTCCTACGGCCTGGGCGGGTTTCGTGGTGCTGGGCGGCGCCTGGCTGCTCTTCACGGGCACCCGCGCCGTGGAGCGCCGCCGCGGCGGCGGCACCCGCAAGGAACGCAAGGCCGCCCGGGCCTCGGCTCCGCCCGACGCGGTGGCCCCGGCGGCCTCAGCCCCCTCCCTGGGTCCGGCCAAGCGCCCGGCGACCCGGCCGGTGGCCGCGCCCCGCGGGCAGAGCGGGGACGACTTCAGTGACATCGAGGCCATCCTGAAGAAGCACGGCATATGACGGTCGGACGGGACCGCGACTGAAACGACACAGAGTGAGCCGGGTCCGCCGGTAAGCGTTCAGGACTCGACGCGACCCGAAACGGACATCACGGAATTCGGCGAACTCCCTCTCTTATCGGGCGTGTTGATCGCGCCGGGGGTCTCCGCTGCGTCATCATCGCGGCGAGATGCTGGACACGACACAGAGCGACGCCGCGCCGCCGAAGGACGAGCCGCGCGGGTGCCTTTTCGCCCTTTCCCAGCCACCGCTGATGATCTTCCTAGCGGTGATCGGGTGTCTGCTGCTCATGGCCTCGCTGCACGACCTGCTGATGCTGTGAGCCGTACTCGTGGTCCCCGACGTCACCCGCCGGGGACCACGAACTCATCGATTCCCTCAAGCGAGCCGGGCGTCAGCCCGCAGCTTCCTTGCGCCGCGCCCGGTACGCGGCCACGTGCAGCCTGTTCCCGCAGGTCCGGCTGTCGCAGTACCTGCGGGAGCGGTTCCGGGAGAGGTCGACGAAGGCGCGTCGGCAGTCGGGGGCCTCGCAGCGGCGCAGCCGCTCCTCCTCGCCGGCCACCACGAAGAACGCGAGCGCCATCCCGCAGTCGGCGGCGAGATGGTCGGCGACCGACGCGCCGGGCGCGAAGTAGTGCACGTGCCAGTCGTAGCCGTCGTGGTCCGTGAGCCGGGGTGTGGTGCCCGCGGCGGCGACCAGGTCGTTGATCAGCCCGGCGGCGGTCCGGGGGTCCGGGGCGGAGAAGATCGCGGTGAACCGGCCGCGGATCTTGCGCACGGCGGAGAGGTCGAACTCCGACAGCACTCCGACGTCGCTGATCTCGTGGTTTCGTACGAAATCCGCGAGCAGCGCGACATCCTGCAGTCCGTCCGGCGCCGTAGCGTCCTCCGGTGCGGTGTTCACCAGATCGACCACGGCGTCGAGGGCGCACCGGGTGTCGTGGGTGATCAGCACGTTTCGCTCCCTGGCCTGGGGGTCGGGCGGGCGCCCGCCGATGCTGGCCGATGGTAGTGGCTTCCGGGAGGGCGGCCCCCATGCCTCTATGAACGGCACTGGGCCCGTCGCGGTTCCCCGGACTGCGGAGAGTCGCGCGCTCGGTGGCCCATGGAGAGGCGCGCGTACGACGGACCACGGAGAGTCGCCGGGTCCGGGCTCACCACGCGCACCGGCGCCGCCCCCGCGACGAATCGCGGCGACGGCGCCGGTGTGTGCCCTATGCGGTTGTCTAAGCCCGAGCCGTCTCCCCGAGTTCGGACGGCGCCGGGCGGCTTGGTGGGACCCTCGCTCTAGCTCTCCGCCAGGATGTGCGACAGCTCCTGATCCAGGTCGAAGTGCCGGTGTTCCGTGCCGGGTGGCACGGCGGCGTCCGTCCGCTTCAGGAAGGACTCCAGGGCCCGCGCGGGAGCCTCCAGCAGGGCTTCGCCCTCGGGAGAGCTCAGTGCGATGCAGACGACGCCCTGGCCGTGACTACGGGATGGCCAGACACGGACGTCGCCGGTACCGGTGGGCCGGTGGAGGCCCTCCGCGAGAAGGTCGCGGGCGAACACCCACTCGACGGTCTCCTCGGCTCCGGTGTGGAAGGTGGCGTGCACGGCGTAGGGGTCGGCCGTGTCGTACCGCAGGCCTGCGGGGACGGGCAAGGACGACTCGCTCGACACAACGAGGCGCAGGTGCAGCTCGCAGCTGACCGTGGTGTTCATAAGCGCCAGGGCCTTTCGCTCAGTGTGCGCTCGGGGATTCGCACGTCGGCGAAATCGACATGCCACCTACGGTGCCGTTGTAAACCCCTCTGAGTGTTTTGCGTGCCTTTACGTAACTCTTCCGGCCGAGAGCTCGATCGCTCCGCGGGGCCATTCCGGTGACTGGTTTCCCTCGGGTAGGGTTTGTCCGTATGAATACGGGGAGTGACGAGCCGGGTGAGGTTGCCGTGGCGCCGGACGGGGCGGCCGACGAGACGCGAGCGGACGGGGCGCGGGGCGGGCAGGGGCTCGGTTCCAAGGCGCCGGAATTCATCAAGGCACGCCGTGCGCTGCACCTGAGCTGGCAGGTCGGCGTCTTCGTCATCGGCCTCGCGGTCGTCGTCGCCGGCATCATCATGCTGCCGCTGCCGGGACCCGGCTGGGTCGTGATCTTCGGCGGCATGGCGATCTGGGCGACCGAGTTCGTCTGGGCCCAGCTGGTGCTCCGCTGGACGAAACGCAAGGTCACCGAGGCGGCACAGCGCGCGCTCGACCCCGCCGTACGCCGCCGCAACATCGTCCTGACCTCGATCGGCCTGGTCGTCGTGATCACTCTTGTCGGCATCTACGTCTGGAAGTTCGGCGCCGTGATGCCCTGGAAGATCAAGGACCAGTGACCCGGTGGCGGCGTCCGGGTGCCCTTCCCGTGCTGGTCGGGGCACCCGCTGACATGGGGTAATGTTCTCCGTGCGCCCGGGCGATTAGCTCAGTGGGAGAGCGCTTCGTTCACACCGAAGAGGTCACTGGTTCGAACCCAGTATCGCCCACCCGGACCGACGGCCCGCCTGTGATCACACAGGCGGGCCGTCGTCGTTCACTCTCCGGGACCGTGTGGTCAACTCCCCGCCGCCCAGGCGTTTTCGGCCGGGCGGCAGCCGAGTGCGGCAGGCCGCTTCCTGTTCGGCCGACCGATCGCGCGCGCCTCACCTGCGGCGTCCGTGCCCGCGCTCCCGCAGCGCGCCCGGCGGCGCCGTCGTAGCGCTCGGCCGATCCACAAGAAATTCCTGTCCGAATCATTGACGCACCCCGAGGGCCTCCGTAACTTGTGCCAGCAAGCGCTTACTTGAAACGATTCATGCAGGTGGCAACGACGCTACGGGGAGGGCCCATCATGGGAACCCGCACGAATGTGGAGAGGCGTACGGTCCTGAAGGCCGCCGGGGTCTCGGCGGCAACGCTGGGGCTGGCCGCGACGGGATGCGGCGGGAACGACGGCACGTCCGCCGACGGGACGGTGACGATCCGTTACGCGTGGTGGGGTGCCGAGGAGCGGGCGAAAAAGATCAATCAGTCCATCGCTCTCTTCGAGAAGAAGTATCCGAAGATCAAGGTGAAGACGGACTTTCAGGACTATCTCTCTTTCTGGGAGAAGTTCCAGACGCAGGCAGCGGGCGGAAATCCACCGGACGTATTCCAGAACGCCGTCGGATTTCTTCGGAAGTACGACAAGAGAGGCGTCCTGCTTGATCTCAAGTCACAGATCGACGCAGGCAATCTGAGCCTGGATCACTTCCGCGCGGGCGTCACGAAGGTCGGCGAGGTCGACGGCAAGCAGCTCGGTATTCCGGTCGGCTCGAACACCATGGCGCTGGTCATCGACAAGAAGGTCTACGAGAGAGCGGGCGTCGACCCCACGGCGGGCTGGACCTGGGACGAGTACTTCAAGGCCCTCAAGACGATCCACGACAAGACCGAAGTCCCCGGGGACACGGGCTACTTCAGCATCATGTACCTGTACGACCTCTACCTCCGGCAGAACGGCAAGGCGTTCTTCACCAAGGACGGGCTCGGTTTCGAGGAGTCGGATCTGACGGAGTGGTGGACGGACGGGTACGGCCGGGTGAAGGCCGGGATCGTCACCTCCCCGAAGGTCGTCGCCCAGGACACCCCCAAGTCCTCGCTCTCGGCCGGTCATGGCGCCTCGGAATTCACCTGGGACAACTTCACCGTCCGCTACACGGCGGAGGGCACCAGCGAGTACGGCCTCGCGCCGATCCCCACCACCGACGGCAAGGACACCGGCCAGTACCTCGCGTCCCTGATGCTCAGCGGCTCCGCACACACCAAGCACCCGAAGGAAGTCGCCCAACTCATCGACTTCATGGTCCACGACCCCGCCGTCGGCAAGATCATGGGCTACGACCGGGGCATCCTGGCGACCACCGACCAGTACGACGCGTTCAAGCCGACCGACGTCGTCCAGAAGGAGATCGCCCAGTACGAGGTGGACACCGCCAAGGCCGGTGTCCTCGGGACGATCACCCCGCACCCGTCCGGCGCCGACACCGCCGAGTCCGCCTTCCTCCGCATCGGCGGGGACATGGCGCTGGGCAAGACCAAGGTCGCCGACGCGGTGAAGCAGTTCTTCTCCGAGGCGCAGGCCGCCTTCTCCGCCTGATGGGAACCGCCGTGACGCTCGTCGACGACGCTCCGCCCGACACCCGGCCGACCCGCTCCGCCGCCCCCGCCTCCAAGAAGCGGCGGGGGCGCCGCGAGAAACTCGCCGGCTCCCTCTTCATGTCCCCGGGGATCGCCGGCATCCTGCTGCTGTCCGCGGG